>NZ_CAWNTB010000185.1:0-18341 GCF_963877065.1 Vibrio sp. V01_P9A10T6 | reverse complement strand
GTCTTAATCATGAATGAAAAATACCAAAAAAATTTAAATTTCAATGGAGTACTTTTAGTTTTTAAAAATTCTTTTTCATATAACCACTTCCATCTTTGAAACGTAATAAAATCGTAGGGATAGCCATTTGACTGTTGAAGGCGTTTTGGTACCTCTAATCCAAGTTCATCTCCGTCAACAATGATAAGATTATTGATCATAAAATTATATGACTGTTGCCGCGCAAAATGGTCACCATGTTCATCTGTTAATTCATCAGGATATAGCTTCCTTGCGGCATGGCTCCAAATCTTCTGTTCTACATTGACGCTATCATTTGGATAATGTTTGTGCTGTTTTTTACCACTCAACGCTGATTGGAAATCATAATCACTATACATATGACAATCCCATACTTTAAGTAGATCTTCCACCTCACCAAATTGGAAAAAATCAGAGAAGAAAAAAGGTACATGTAACCCCCTCTCAAACTCCTTCGCAAAATAATTAGAACAAACAAGCCGATTATTCAGTATTGCATAATTATCTCTGCGTAAAGGGAATTGCTCAAACAGTTCTAACATCCTTGTTTTGTTTAATATATTGTCAGCTCTCAATTTCGCAGCAAATTTAGTTTTAACATAACGTAATCCAGAAACAGTTGACACAATTTGCCTATTTATATTGATAGGTATAGGATCGTTTTGTTTGCTATACACAAATACCGTAGAACCTGGATCTTTGTTATAAATAATGAGATCAGCTTCAATATCTTGTGTATTTTCTCCTTCCCAAGTGGATATGATAATTTGGCAGCCGGGGAAAATTGATCGTAAACGTTGAACAGATATTGAGGTAATAGACGGAGCAATAGGTCCTTGAATAACGAATGTAATCTGCTCGAATAGCATATTTTTACTCTTCATTTTAGCACTTAGAAATAATGTGAAAAGCTTCAGGAATCCAATGAATCCCTCGCTTACGGACCTCTTTCTCAAACGATCGCTTCAATCTATCTAAATTTCCTTTCTTCCAGCTCTCGCCTTGTTGCTGGCAGCACTTATCAAAATCAATAATCCATACCTTCTCTTGGCCATCAATCAAGATGTTATGGATATTGAGATCGGTGTGATTGACTTGCGCATCATGCATTTTGCGAATTTCTAGACCTATTTTTTCATACATTTCAGTCGGTAATGGACGTTCTTGTAAAATAGACACAAGATCGCGGGCGTTCGGGATTTTTTCGCTGAGTAAATCTGCCTGATAACAAAAAGTGCGCTTTACTGCTCGCGCGGCAATCGGGCGTGGAACATTTACCCCAGACTCTCTCAGAGTATTGAGCAATTCGAATTCTTGGAAACTGCGCGTTTTCTTCCAACCGGAAAAAAAGTAGTGATCACTAACTAACTTACCGAACAATCCACCACGCTTATAGTGGCGTAGTGCTGCTTCTATTTTTTCAGCTTTTACAAACCATGTCGTACCGCGCCCAGTAGCACTACCAGTGACGTTACCAGCCTGCTGCCAAAACTCAGGGTTAAAACAGCGGAGCGGATCCTCAACTAACAAATGCTCGTCATACCAAATTGTTTGATTCTCTTTTTTCAGCGTTTTCATCGTTTCACTTTTTAATGACGAGATTGAATGTGCTTCATCGTTCTTGTTTGGCATTTTACATTTATCAGCGCTGTCTGCATAATTCTTACTAACTTTCTCTATACCGATGTCACTTATGGCTCTCTTTTCTTCTGCTCCACGCTCAATTTGTGTGTTACGCCTGTCGGCGATTGGCGATGTGTGCAATGCAGTGGCCGCCGTGCAAGCAATTCAACACCAATGGCCTGAAACTCATATCACGTGGATCACTGGAAAACTGGAAGCGCAGTTACTCACTGATTTGCCTAATGTAAACGTGGTTATATTCGACAAAAAACAGGGATGGAAAGCATATCAAAAACTGTGGGCAGAACTTAAAGGGCAATCCTTCGATGCGCTTTTGCATATGCAGTATGCCTTTCGTGCCAGTATTGCCACTCTGGGTATTAAAGCTAAATATAAACTCGGTTTTGATGCCGCCCGCAGCCAAGATTTCCAGCACCTGTTTACCAATGTAAAAGTGATATCGCCTCAAGCGCCTCATGTATTAGATGGCTTACTCGCGTTTGCAAAGTGCCTTGGAATCAAAGAACTAGAACCTAAGTGGTCACTCACTTATTCGGATTCCGATCATCAATGGGCCAAGCAGCAACTTGCACATTCAAAGCGTAATTTAGTCGTGGTTCCTGCCGCGAGTAAGGCTTATAAAAATTGGACCGCTGAAGGTTATGTAGAAGTGATAACGCATGCTCAACAACTTGGTTGGCATATCATTTTAGCCGGTAGCCCTGCGCAAATTGAAGTTGATCTAGCAGTCGAAATAGCGAGTAAACTTACTCAGCCGGTACTTAATGCCGTTGGTAAAAGCCAGCTTAAAGAGATGTTGGCACTGCTCGACTTAGCCGATTTAGTGATAGCGCCAGATACAGGCCCTGCGCACATGGCCAATGCAATGAATACTCCCGTTATCGGTTTATACGCTCACCATAATCCGCAGCGCACAGGGCCTTATCAGTATCGTGATTATGTGGTGTCGGCTTATGATGAAGCACTGTTTGCCGAAACAGGAAAAACGAAAGAGCAAGTCAGTTGGCGTACTCGCGTCAAAGATGAACAAGCGATGCAGCGCATTCAAGCAAGCCATGTTATCCAAATGTTTGATAAGATAACGGCTGATTTTCAGCTAAACCCAATATCCGAGGAATGAATGTGAGCAAACCTACTTTAGCCGTTGCGCTGATCGTTAAAAATGAAGCGCAACATCTGCAAGCTTGCTTGGAAACCGTTCACCAATGGGTAGATGAAATCGTCGTCTTAGATTCAGGTAGCAGTGATAATACCGAAGAGATTGCGCGCCGTTATACTCACAAGTTTTTTGTTAATTCGCAGTGGCCTGGGTTTGGCCCACAGCGCCGCTTAGCGCAGTCGTATGTCGAGTCTGATTATGTGTTGTGGCTAGATGCCGATGAACGCGTGACCAAAGAGTTAAAAGATAGCATTCAGCAAGCGGTCGCGGCTAATAAACCCAATACACTGTATCAATTTGCCCGTTTAAGTTGGGTTTTTGGCCGCTATATTCGCCACTGTGGTTGGTATCCTGATCGCGTGTTGCGCCTCTACCCAACTCAATTAACGCAATATAACGAGGCTTTGGTGCATGAAAAAGTCGAAGTCGCAGATGGCATGAAAGTCGAGAATCTTGCAGGTGATGCGATTCACTACACCTATAACGATATTCATCATTATTTAGTTAAATCCGCAGGTTATGCCAAGGCATGGGCAGAGCAACGAGAAAAACGTGGTAAGAAAAGCAGCATTAGCCAAGGTATTTTGCATGCGTTTGGCTGCTTTTTGAAAATGTACGTTTTAAAAGCAGGCTTTTTAGATGGTAAGCAAGGCTTCTTGCTTTCTTTATTATCGGCGCACTCAACCTTTGTTAAATACGCCGATTTATGGGTTAGAACCAGTACTGAGCCACCCAAGGGTTAAGTTCGACTAACACCGCATTAATATCAATGCGGCTCATATCGGCCTGAGTTTCTTTGTCTTTTGCTTGTGGTGGACAAAAGGCAATGTGGCGACCTTGTGAATTCAATGGTCGCCAACGCAGTGGCGTGGCTGAACGTTTGGCGGGGAAAAAGCCAACTGTGGGCACATCAATCGCAGCGGCAATATGCAAAGGCCCGGTTGAACCTGCAATAAAAATATCAGCGCAAGCAATCGAGCGTGAGAAATCAACAAGCCCTTCATTTTTATCATACAGTGCCGCTCGCCCGCCCTTTTCTTCAATCAAAGCTTTTAACTGCGCGGCTTTCGCCTCTTCTCCCGGCCCGGCGGTGAGGATAATTTCTTGCTTGCCATCAATCCCCATCACTAACTGCGTGTATTGCTCTAGCGACAAATTATTCGCTGAACCGCCGCTTCCGGCATGAACAAACACCCACGGTTTACTTATATCGAGATGAAGTTGCGTAGCCAGTTTGCTTTTTTGTTCAACCAGCTTCGCTTGATCAAATTGCAGATAAGGTGCGCTCGGCTCGACAACCTCTTTGCCAATATCATGCAAAAAAGCGCGTACCAAATCTAAGTTATACTCATATTCTGGTTTGGCTGATTGAGAGCGTTTTTGCTTAATTCGTTTGTTATAAAAAATTTGAGCGAATTTAGTCGCCGGCGCTAAACGATAAGGAATACAAGATTTCCAAACTAATCGTGCATTGTAAGTGGTCGAGAAGAGGTTGATCGAAGCATCAAAGTGTTGCTGTTTAATCGCTTGAATACATTGCTTTTTCTGCGCAGAGGACGCGTTTTCGGTTGGGTCAACCATCACCGCATCAATCCACGGGCAAAGCTCGGCCAGCGCGACGGTATAGCTGGGGACTAACGCGGTAATATGGCAATCTGGCAACGAGGCTTTTAGCATCGCAAAACTTGGCCAAGCCAGCATGAAATCACCAATTTTATCGTTACGGATCACCAACAACTTATTCATCGTCTCTTCTCTCACTCGCTAAGTGTCACAGTTTAGTGCGGGCTACATCATACCGAGTTCAATAGGTAATTTTGAGTCTTTTTGTTAATATCAGTGCCAGTTAACCAATATGAGCCTTCCACTGTGAGCCAAAAAAGAATTTCGCGTGTGATTTATCCCGGCACTTTTGATCCCATCACCAATGGTCATTTGGATCTGATCGAACGCGCCGCCAATATGTTTGATGAAGTGATCATCGCCGTCGCCGCCAGCCCAAGCAAAAACACCATGTTTACTCTGCAGGAACGGGTCGCCTTTGCCAGCGCAGTCACTCAACATTTAGAGAATGTCACTGCCAAAGGATTTGCTGGGTTAATGGTCGATTTTGCGCGTGATGAAAAAGCCAATGTGCTGATCCGCGGTTTGCGTACTACGGTTGACTTCGAGTATGAATTTGGTTTGACCAACATGTACCGCCGTTTGATGCCGGGGCTGGAAAGTGTGTTTCTTACGCCATCAGAGGAGCATGCGTTTATCTCCTCCACCATTGTGCGAGAAGTGGCGATTCATGGTGGAGAAGTTGATCAATTTGTTCCTGACATTGTCGCTAACGCCTTGCATGGCAAGAAAATATAGCCTTTAGGACGTACCTTATTTTTGGCAAGCAGAGCAGAAAAAGGTGTTACGCTGACCAATTTTCAGCGCTTCAATCGCTTGCCCACACGCTGGGCAAGGCTGCTGCGCTTTGCCATACACATTAAGCTCTTGAGCAAAATAGCCCGGTTTGCCATCCGCTTGTGCAAAATCTTTTAAGGTTGTGCCACCTTGTTGAATCGCCGTTGCTAAGACTGATTTAATTTCTCGCACGAGGCAATTCCACTCAGTCAGTGTCAGCGAATGAGCGGGCCGAGTGGGGAGAATTCGCGCATTAAACAGTGATTCACTCGCGTAGATATTGCCTACGCCAACCACTACTTTATTTTCCATAATAAATTGCTTAACAGCGATACGTTTGCTGTTCGCTTTTTGCACAATATAATCTGCATCAAAATCATCGGTTAATGGCTCAGGACCGATATTACTCAACACCGAGTGGCTTGCTCCTTGTTCGCACCATAGCCAAGCACCAAATCGACGTGGATCGTGGTAGCGCAACACCTTGCCATTGGTTAATCGCAGATCAACGTGATCATGCTTACCTGCCGGAAAATCACACTCCAATACTCGCAATGAACCTGACATTCCCAAGTGAACAATCGCACTGCCAATATCGGTCTCTATCAATAAATATTTGGCTCGACGGGCAATATTGCGGATCACTTGCCCTTCTAACTGTTTCAGCTCTTGAGGGATGGCCCAACGTAATTTGGGCGTGCGAAATGTCAGTTGTTGGATCGTTTGCCCAACTAAATGCGGGCTAATCCCCATTTTACTTACTTCAACTTCGGGTAACTCAGGCATGATACATCTCGATTCTTCGTTCGTCGTTATTGGGTATTGGTTATTCGTTCTTGGTTTGTTCAACGCTCACGAGAAATAAAGGCTCAGTTCGGAAAAAGAAAAGCTTCTTCTACCGAAAGTGCCACCCATTTCTCTTGCCAATTTTTCAATAACCAAAACTGGGGGGTTTGGTAGTAGGTGATCCTTTGCGGCTCTTCGCGATCCTGATACCACACCTCCACGGTTTGTGGGTTGCGTAGTAGAGACGCAAGCGACTCGTAAGTGGCATCATCAACTTCAGTACCAACTAAACTCTGCCAGCGTTGTGCCAATATTTCAGGAGCAACTGAAATTGCTTTGCTTGATCGCCAACGGTTTTGATTCAGTTCAAGTGACCAGTCAGTAAAATGCAGTGCTTGCAGCTGTGCATTTGGATTAATCACATAAGGATAAGGGCTAGCAGGCGGTTCAATAAGATAAGTTTTGATGACTGTGGGTAAATTCAAAATGGCAATAAAAGCAATAACAGCCAAGATAAGAATATTATTCCAACGGCGGCGATTGATACGCATAAGTGATCCCTAAGAGTTTATCTTTGAGTAACTTAGCACATTATAGTGAGAGCTGACATTGCAGGGTACAAATTCCAGACAATAAAAAACCCAGCCAAAGCTGGGTCTTTCAATGCTTACAAAGCGTAAAATCAATTACTTGATTTTGCCTTCTTTGTAAAGAACGTGCTGGCGAACTACTGGATCAAATTTCTTGATCTCAAATTTGCCTGGCATGTTGCGTTTGTTCTTGTCAGTTGTGTAGAAGTGACCAGTACCTGCAGAAGATATTAGTCGAATTTTCTCACGAATGCCTTTAGCCATTGCTCAATTCCTCTTAAACGTTTTCGCCACGTGCACGGATATCAACAAGAACAGCATCAATGCCTTTCTTATCGATGATACGCATGCCTTTAGCAGTTAGACGTAGTTTAACAAAACGTTTTTCGCTCTCTACCCAGAAACGATGAGTTTGTAGGTTCGGCAGAAAACGACGCTTAGTAGCATTTCGTGCGTGTGAACGGTTGTTACCCGTTATTGGACGCTTACCAGTTACTTGGCATACTCGGGACATGAATGTCTTCTCCAAATCGTTTCAGCTCGATATCAACCTTGGTGGCCGAACCTCGTTCTCGATGTATTAAGAAGTTTGAGGTTAAAAACCGTTATGGAAAATCCATACAAGGCTATCAAAGGTCGCGTATTATACTAACTTGACATGCATTGCTCAAGACCCGAACAGATCCTTTTTACGGATTTGGCGATCTTTTTTTAAGCAGAGCTGATTTAGGTTGATAATTTAGTGCGCGAATCATACCAGAATAATCTTAAGTCACAACCTAAAATGTGATTCAAATCCACCCTCTTTCTGCAAAAGAAATTACCTCGCCATCGCCCACCACAAAATGGTCCAAAATACGGATGTCCACTAACGCTAGTGCATCGGTTAATCGACGTGTGATTCTGCGATCGGCTTGGCTAGGCTCAGCAACGCCTGACGGATGATTATGGGCCAATATTAATGCCGCCGCATTATGGTGGAGTGCTCTTTTAACTACCTCACGAGGGTAAACGCTGGCCGCGTCAATCGTCCCCTCAAACAATACTTCATCGCTGATCACTCGGTGTTGATTATCCAAAAACAGAATATAGAAGGCTTCTCGATGGCGATCGCGTAGCACACTCGATAAATAAAGCTTGGTTTGCTCTGGGCTAGTCAAAGCGCCACCTCGTTTGAGCGTTTCGGCCAAATAGCGCTGCGTCATTTCAAGCACCGCCTGCAATTGAACGTATTTGGCTTCGCCCAACCCTTTATGGCGGCAAAACTCTTGCTGGTTGGCCGAAAAAAGCGTTCGAAGTGATCCAAACTCACGCAGCAGCAGATCCGAGAGAGCGAGCACATTCATTCCTTGAGTGCCAGTACGAAGAAAAATCGCCAGCAGTTCAGCATCCGATAATGCCTGAGGACCGCGAGCAAGCAATTTTTCGCGTGGCATTGATTCTGTGGGCAGTGATTTGAGGCTCATTAAGCACTCCTAGGGCTAAAGATACCCAGACAACATAGAGAAATAGCCAAGCCTGCAACTTTGCTTCTCTTTATTTAGGCTTAATTCATGGTTTTTTGTAATTGATAAGTGATGAAAGACGCAGAAACACTCGTCCAATATGAAAGGATTGAGCGGATCATAAGGTCACTCGATGCGAGAGTTGTGCTAACATAATGCGCAGAATTTTTGAGGAAAAGATAATGCAAACACTGGCAGGAAAAAAGATTCTGCTCGGCATTAGCGGCGGTATTGCTGCGTATAAATGTGCTGAGCTAACGCGTCGCTTGATTGAACGAGGCGCTCAAGTACAAGTGGTGATGACTCACGCGGCAAAAGAGTTTATAACGCCACTGACCATGCAAGCCGTCTCTGGCAGGCCAGTTTCAGATAGCTTATTAGACCCAGCCGCCGAAGCGTCTATGGGCCATATTGAACTTGCCAAATGGGCAGACTTAGTCCTACTGGCTCCCGCGACAGCGGATCTCATCGCGCGCGTCGCCGCAGGGATGGGTAATGATTTACTCACCACTTTGATTTTAGCCACCAATGCGCCAGTGGCCGTCTCGCCGGCAATGAATCAGCAGATGTATCGCAATATTGCTACGCAAGAGAATATTGCCACGCTTAAACGCCGAGGCATGATGATTTGGGGCCCAGCAGCTGGTGAACAGGCGTGTGGCGATGTTGGCCCGGGCCGCATGCTTGAGCCAATGCAATTGGTTGAGCGCTGCGAGTTTTTTTTCCAAACAGAGGTGGCAAACAACACACTGCTCGCCGGTAAGTCACTGTTGATTAGCGCAGGTCCAACCCGTGAAGCACTCGATCCAGTCCGCTATATCAGTAACCACAGTTCAGGCAAAATGGGGTATGCGATTGCGCAGGCCGCCTCTCAATTGGGCGCGAAAGTGACTCTGATCAGTGGCCCGGTCAATTTGCTCACACCGCCACAAGTACAACGTATTGATGTGGAAAGTGCCTGCGATATGCATCAGCAAGTGATGGCGCAAGCGCAATCACATGATGTGTTCATCAGTTGCGCCGCCGTAGCCGACTATCGCCCTGAGATCGTCGCCGATCAAAAGATCAAAAAAACCGATGCGAGCGATCACATGCTCATCACCATGGTCAAAAATCCCGACATCGTCGCCAGCGTAGCTGCATTAAAAGAAAACCGCCCGTTCACAGTAGGCTTTGCGGCTGAAACGCAGCAAGTTGAAAAATATGCCCGCGCTAAACTGCTCAACAAAAAACTGGATATGATCTGCGCCAATGATGTTTCTGTTGCGGGCCAAGGCTTTAATAGTAACGACAATGCGCTGACCGTTTATTGGCAAGGCGGAGAGCAAGCATTACCTTTGAGTTCAAAATCTGCATTAGCTCACGCGCTGATGCAACTGATCGCGAGTCAACTGTAGGCTACAAACAGACGTTCTAAGCTTCTTTTAGGGTTCATAGCGTTTATTGGGTGGTAAAATCACCACCCAGTTCAATCATTTTCATTTTTACGCTACGCAGTCCGAAAACTGTCCGTTAAACTACTGCGCTTAATGGACAATACCCAAACCATCTGAAGGGTATAAATATTTGCTCACAAGCATGTGGTAACTAAAAGGAAATCGGGTCATGGCCGTCAATAAGAAAATCAATCGTCGTGAAGAGATTCTACAAGCACTCGCTGAAATGCTGGAATCTAACGATGGTGCATCACGCATCACCACAGCAAAGCTAGCCAAACAAGTGGGCGTTTCTGAAGCGGCTTTGTACCGTCATTTTCCGAGTAAAGCACGGATGTTTGAAGGCTTGATTGAATTTATTGAAGAGTCTTTAATGTCGCGGATTAATCGCATTTTGGATGAAGAGAAAGATACACTCAACCGCATCCGCTTAGTGCTACAGCTTATCTTGGCTTTTTCGGAACGTAACCCGGGCTTGACACGAATTTTATCCGGCCATGCTCTAATGTTTGAAAATGAGCGACTGCGTGAACGGATCAACCAACTGTTCGAACGCATAGAAACATCACTACGTCAGATCCTTCGCGAACGTAAACTGCGTGAAGGTAAATCCTTCCCCGTCGACGAAAGCATTTTAGCCGCTCAACTGCTTGGCCAAGTGGAAGGAAGCCTAAATCGCTTTGTGCGATCTGACTTTAAATACCAACCGACGGCAAATTTTGAAGAGTATTGGGCATTATTAAGCGCTCAGATTCAGTAAAAACAAACCACCACCGTCGTGACAAAGAATCATCATCAGTGAAAGAATCAAGAGTAATGAGCAAAGAAAAATACGGTAAACCTGAGTTTTCCCTCTCGCTACTGCACCCTAAATATTGGGGCGTGTGGCTTAGCTTTGGGCTACTCGCTTTAGTGGTCAACCTGCTTCCTTATTCTGCGTTACTAAAAATAGGACGCAGCATGGGCGCGTTTGGAATGCGCTTTGCTAACAAGCGAGTACACATTGCCACGCGTAATCTACAGCTATCTTTTCCAGAGAAAAGTGCAGGTGAGATTGAGCATATTGTTAACGAAAACTTTAAAAACACCGGCATGGCACTGATAGAAACCGGAATTACTTGGTTTTGGCCGACTTGGCGTTTTGCTCGCCTACTTGATGTGAAAGATGTCAGCGCCCTTTTGCAACTCAAACAAGAAAAACGTGGCGCACTGCTGTGTTGCGTACATGCGTTAAATTTAGAAATTACGGCACGTGCTTTTGGTGTAATAGGCCTTGAAGGCTATGGCGTTTACCGCCCACACAGCAACCCTGCGTATGAATTTATCCAATACCGTGGTCGCACACGCAATGGCAATAAACTAATCTACCGCACCGACATTAAACAGATGATCCGCGTACTCAAAAAGGGCGAACGCCTATTTTATCTACCCGATCAAGATTACGGCCATAACAAATCGGTGTTTGTTCCCTTCTTTGCGGTCAAAGAAGCGTGTACCACCACAGGCACCAGTATTCTGGCTTATACTAGCCAATGTGCGATTGTGCCCGGTTCAGGGTTTCGAAACGCCAACGGAAAATACGAAATCATCGCCGATAAAACCATTGATGGCGACTATCCAAAAGATGACATGACCGCCGCCGCCGCTTACATGAATAAATACGTTGAAGAAGTGATTCTACGCGCACCAGAACAGTGGATGTGGCTGCATAAGCGTTTTAAATCTTTGCCAGATGAAACGTTAACTAACTCTCGCTATTTATAACTAGAAAAAGGTTTTGCTTTCAATGAGCAACAACGAAAACAGCACAGACAAACACCTGCACAACCCCACATTCCAATGGTCTTTTTTACACCCAAAACATTGGGGAACTTGGATTGGGATCTTCTTTGCCGCTCTGTTCGCCTTTATACCACCCGCATGGCGAGATAGGCTAGCGCGCAAATTATCCACCTTTGCGGTACGCAAAAACGGCCGTGTTGTACGCCGCACGCGAGTGAATCTGGAAAAATGCTTTCCTGAAAAATCCCCGCAAGAACGCCAGGCTATTTTGGAAGAAACCTTTGTCAAAGCAGCACAATACATGCTCGGTTATTCGGAGTTTTTGGTTCGTTCCACAAAACACAATCAGCAACGCGGCATCATGATTGGTGAAGAGAACTTATTGCCATTGTTAGATGCTGGCGAGAACGTGATCATTCTCGCCCCTCATGCTTGGGCGGTCGATTACCCTGCGGTAATGCTTGCGGCAAAAGGCTATAAAGTAACCACCATCATGAAGCCGCAGCGCAATCCTATCGGTGATTGGTTAATGCACGTCCAACGCATGCAATATGGCGGGCGTATTTTTGCGCGTGATGCTGGAGTAAAACCGTTTGTACGTTCAATTAAAGATGGATACTTAGGCTACTGGCTGCCCGATGAAGACTTTGGCCCGGCCAACTCGGTCTTTGTTCCATTCTTTGGCACTGAAAAAGCCACGTTAAAAGGTTTTGGTAAAATGGCGCGCCTATCAAAGGCGAAAGTCGTGCCAATTTTGCCTGCTTATAACGATAAAACCAGTAAGTACGAAGTGCATATTTTGCCTGCATTAGAAAACTTTCCAACGGGCGATGAAGAGCAAGATGCACGCGCTATGAATAAGGCGATTGAAGATTTAGTCACACCACGCCCAGAACAGTACATGTGGAATTTATCACTGTTGAAAACGCAGCGTGATGGCTCGGAAATTTACGATAACTCGCACCATGGTGATCAAAGTTAATCGCTAGAATCACTAAACTCATAACAAACAAGCCCCGAGCGTCAAACTCGGGGCTTTTACTTTTCAATAAGTGGCTCTACGATTCGCAAATAAGTTGATGCTTAAATTCCGTACTGCGCACGATACGCTTTTACCGCCTCAAGGTGCTTAGCATCTGCCCCTTTCTCTTCAAGGTAAGTAACCAGATCGGTCAGGCTAACAATTGAGATGATCGCGCAACCAAAATCACGCTCGACTTCTTGAATTGCAGAAAGCTCTCCTTTGCCTTTTTCTTGGCGGTCAATTGCCACCAAGACACCAGCAAGATCCGCACCGTTAGCTTGAATGATTTCCATCGACTCACGAATGGCAGTACCAGCTGTAATGACATCATCCACCAGCATAATGCGCCCTTCTAATGCGCTACCGACCAAGTTACCGCCCTCACCGTGGTCTTTCGCTTCTTTACGGTTAAAGCAATACGGCGTATCAACATCATGATGATCAGCCAACGCTACTGCAGTTGTAGTCGCAATTGGGATCCCTTTGTACGCAGGTCCAAATAGCACATCAAACTCAATCCCAGAATCGACTAAAGCAGCGGCATAAAAACGCCCTAAGCGCGCTAAATCACGGCCAGTATTAAACAAGCCAGCGTTAAAGAAATAAGGGCTTTTTCGGCCAGACTTCAAAGTAAACTCGCCAAACTTCAAGACTTCTTTGTCTAGTGCAAATTCAATAAATTCACGCTGGTATGCTTTCATGATTTTCTCTCTCTTAACTCATACACTTTGGTTTATTTCGCTTTCCCAACAAGAACAACCCCCTCCTAGCCTCCCCCTAAAAGGGGGAGGTACTAAAGTGGTGCTCACCTCCCCCGAAAAGAGAGAGGTACTAAGCTGGTGCTCACCTCCCGAAAAAGGAGAGGTACTAAGATGCTGCTCGCCTCCCCGAAAAAAGAGAGGTACTAAGCTGGTGCTCACCTCCCCCAAAAAAGAGAGGTACTAAGCTGGTGCTCACCTCCCCCAAAAAAGAGAGGTACTAAGATAATGCTCGCCTCCCCTAAAAAGAGAGGTACTAAGATAATGCTCGCCTCCCCTAAAAGGGGAGGTACTAAGATGATGAATTCCCTCCCCTCAAGGGCAATATTAGGAACACTTCCTTTATTCCCTCCCCTTATAGGGGAGGGTTAGGGTGGGGTCATCACGTACAACAATACAATGAATAAAACGGGCAAAAAAATAGCCCCCAACTGGGAGCTACTTGATCAATCTAATAACGATGCTTTCTGCGCTTCAACAATATCAGCGATGCCTTTCTTGGCAACGGCCAGTAAATCCATCAGCTCTTCATGGCTAAACGGTTCACCCTCTGCGGTGCCTTGAATTTCAATCATCTTACCGTTTTCAGTCATCACCACATTCATATCAGTGTCGGCGGCAGAATCTTCCACGTATTCCAAATCACATAAAATGTTTTCACCCAAGATGCCAACTGAGACAGCAGCAACATGGCCTTTCATTGGATTCTTCTTCAATTTACCGCTAGCAACCAGATGAGCAAACGCATCCGCTAGTGCCACACTTGCGCCCGTAATTGATGCAGTGCGAGTACCGCCGTCCGCTTGAATAACGTCACAGTCAACCGTGATCATCACCTCTGGCATTGCCTCTAAATCCACCACAGCACGTAAGCTGCGAGCGATGAGACGTTGGATCTCCATGGTGCGGCCACCTTGCTTACCGTTGGTCGCTTCACGACGAGTCCGTGAATGGGTTGCACGTGGCAGCATGCCGTATTCGGCAGTAACCCAACCTTTACCCTGACCTTTCAACCAGCGAGGAACACCCTCTTCGACAGTGGCATTACACAATACTTTGGTATTACCAAATTCCACCAATACTGACCCTTCAGCATAAGCAGTGTAGTTGCGAGTGATTTTAATTGGGCGAATTTGATCGGCCGCGCGGTCATTTGGACGCATAGTGCATCTACCTTTTATCGGGTGAGACGGAATCGATTGGGGCGAGATTATAGCGGATTAGCCGCCTTGACGCTAGGTTGGTCACCCTTTGCATTGGCGTGAACCTAGTACACGCGTGAAGCTAGTGCTAACATACCTCTCGTTTGATATTTCATCTTCGTGAGCAAAGGACAAATCAATGATTTACAGCATGACCGCGTACGCGCGTAAAGAAGTTAAAGGTGATTGGGGTACTGCGGTATGGGAAATTCGCTCGGTAAACCAACGTTATCTTGAAACCTACTTCCGCCTGCCGGAACAATTTCGTGGTCTTGAGCCTGTACTGCGTGAACGCTTTCGCCAACGTTTAGCGCGCGGCAAAGTAGAATGTCACTTACGTTATGAAGCAAACCCTGCGGCTAAAAGTGAGCTGAATATCAATGAAGCACTCGCCAATCAAGTGATTAAAGCCGCCAACCAAGTAATGCACATGACGGGCGAGCTAAGCCGCATTAATCCGTTTCAAATCATGCAGTGGCCCGGCGTAATGGAAACGCCAGAACAAGACATGGACAGCATTAATAAAGCCTTATTAGCAGGCTTTGATGACGCAATCATTGAATTCATTGACGCACGTAGCCGTGAAGGTGACAACATGAAGGCGTTAATCGAACAACGCCTGACGGCGATCAGTGAAGAAGTGGTAAAAGTGCGCGCACGCATGCCAGAAATCCTGCAATGGCAACGTGAACGTCTATTGACTAAGTTTGAAGAAGCAAAGATTGAGCTTGATGCAACGCGCGTCGAGCAAGAGCTGATTTTACTTGCACAAAAATCAGACGTTGCCGAAGAGTTAGACCGCCTCGATTCGCATGTCAAAGAAGCACGTAATGTGCTCAAAAAAGGCGGCTCATGCGGCCGTAAGCTCGATTTCATGATGCAAGAATTTAACCGCGAATCGAACACGTTAGCCTCGAAATCAATCAGCACCGACATCACGGCCTCTGGCGTTGAACTTAAGGTTCTGATTGAGCAAATGAGAGAGCAAATTCAAAACATCGAATAGTTTTTCAGCTTCGGCGATTCAGATTAAGTTGATGACGATGGATAAAAACACGGAAGGCACCATGGCCTTCCGTTATCTAGTTAACTCACAAAGTAACCATGCAGGCTACTTACTCACACTGATCATTTCGTTGAAGTACTCGACTTGCTGTTCCATGCTCAGACTTTGATTATTTGAACCCAACGCCCAGATAAAGAAACCACCGTAACCATTCTCTTTTTGCCACTTGGCACGGTTGAGGTTGTTTTCACGGCTCTCCACAAAATTGCCGTTTGGCCCCCACTGGCTATTGATCGTATTGCCCAAAACAATTTTCGACTTATCTCCAATGTATTGAGCGTAATTGGCCATCGCGACATCGTAGAGGAAGTTTTGGCCGGCGTCATAGGTCATGACGTTGAAGAAATCGAAATCGTTCTTGGTTGCTTGTAACAGATCGATCACTTCACCATGGTGAGACGAGCGACCTGATGGCTCAACGTAAGAACAATTTTCAAACACACTTGAATCCATGCATGCCACAGGATCAGCACCGACGTGGTATGTGGTCAGCGACAACACTTTATTGTCTCCCACTTTTTGGCGTATCAGTTTAATCAATGCGGTTAGGTCTTGGTTCTCTTTATCGGTAATGCGCGCTGCTTTCTCGAAGTCGAAGTCAAGACCATCGATTTGCACATAACCCGCTAATTGGTACTTGCTGTAATCACATTGGCCATCACCCCCCGTCGCAAGGCAGTCACCCACCACCTCTTCTGGTTTTAGGTTCTTCTTATAGACAGGGAAGGGTTTGTTGACCAATTCAACGAGGCCATTGGCCACCGCCTCCCGATTTGCATCGCTACCAATCGCAGACCAAATACTTTCATAAGTTTGACCACCAAACGCGACCATCATGGTGACATTGCTATTATCGTGTTTTAAGGTTGACCACGCTAAGTACTGAGATGGCATCCAATCTGGGTTGTAAATTGGTGGGGTTACCATGTCATCAGAAATCGTAATGTTGCCGCTAGCATCCCATTTACCGAACGATAATAAATAACCGTCACCTTCAGAATTAAACAGTTTTTCATAATCGTTTAATCCCCAAGAAGTGAGATAACTAATGGCACGGTCTGGGTTATCGGCAAGGCCACCACCACCGGTACTCTCTTTCACTGTAATATTCGATGGGGCTGACATTTGCTCTTGATTAGCACTGTTGAGCGCCTTTGCGTAAATAGCGTAGTTGCCTGCTTGCGCTCCAATCCACTCATATTCATAAGGTGCTTCGGTGTCTTGATTCAGCACCTTACCGTTGGCAATAAACGTCACAGACGCCACCTCGCCTTCATAGCTCTTAGCATCCGCTTTGATTGAGATCGCTCGGCCTTCAAAGAAACTTGAACCGTCTACAGGGGCAGAGAGTGACACCAGCAGATCTTTATCAGTAATGGCAATCGAAATCGGTGCAGTTTGAGCACTTGCGCCTTGATCGTCATACGCGGCAACCGTGAGAGTGTATTGTCCTTCAACTTGAGCAGGCACAGTGATGGTATAGAGATCGCCCGAAGAAGAGGTGGATGTTGCAACGACTTCGCCATTCAATTGAACATCGACACGCGCCACTTGGGTATCGTCGGTCGCCTCAACGACCACCTCAAATGGCTGATTAGGTGCTATTTTTTGTCCATTTTCTGGCGATTGAACATGCACTTCAGGAACAGGGTTAGGATCGCACTCACCAACGTCATTCCATGCATCTTTCCATGCATCTGGATAATTTGGATGCCCAGTACCCGGTGTCCATACTGGGTTACCACACCAACCTGCGATTTTACATGAGTAGATATGGCCAATATTGGTTACCTCATCTCCCACTTGATAGCTCACGCCATCTTGGTACTGAGCAACGTCACCGCAACTACCACTCACATCAGTAACCGTAATCGTCAGATTTTTTTGTGTTACATGCCGTTCATCATCTTGCGCTTCAACACGTAATGCAGCGCTTCCGGCCGTTTGAGGGGTCCAGTCACAAGAGAACACTTGCTCTGTTTTGGCATCGATACTGCAAACTTCGGTGTCATTAGCAAAAAATTTAACGGTAGCCAGATCATTATCAGCATCGGTCACTTCAGCAGAGATCGTCAAACTTGTGCCTTGTGGGTGGGATGATCCCGCTTCTGGGGAAATGAACTCAACGACCGGAGGATTAGGCGCCGTCGATTCTGACTCGACAGAAACAGGCACGCTTTGCTCAGAGAGCTTATCGCCTTCCTCATTGAACGCGATAACTGAAATGGAAGCGGCTCCTATTTCTTTCGGTTGCCACACTTGCTGATACTCGGTGACACCTTGCTTCAATGGTTGTTGAGCAATTTTGTCTTGGTTAGCCCAAAACTCAAGCTTACCGGCACTCTCACCATCAATACGAGCCATAATGCTAACGTCTGTGCCCGTGTATACCACTGAATTTGGCGCTGGAGAGAGAATATCTAGCGAAAAATCGGGCGGTGGTGTGATGCCCCCTTCCATTTTCACAATAACAGAATCTTCAAAAGCACTCAGGTTTTCCAATGAACCAGCAAAAGCTATCGTCAAGGAGAGTGATTCTGAGGAATTCAGAACGCTGTCAACCCAAGCACCTTCAGGGAATTTGAGCGCCACTGAATGGAGAATACCGCCCGCTTGAGCGGTATGAGATAGATTCCACGTAGGATGAGATAGCGCCGATGATTGCCAACCTATATCGTTAATCGCAACGGGTAATACAAATTCGATGACCGCATCGCGCATATCCGCTGACTCTGCTCCTGTATTTTTAATCGCTAAGGTGTAAGTGCTCCACCACTGCCCCTCTGACTCAGCTACCGCATCCGCGCTAAACTCAACAGCAATAGCCTGAGATATTGGATTTAAAAGTAGGCCAGAGAAAAGGAGGGTTAGGCCTAAAGCCCGATAGTAGTTTTTATCGGCCACTGAGACTGGCGTGTCTTTTTGATTAAACATTATTTTATACCCTTATATTAGATTTATAATATTC
>NZ_CAWNTB010000184.1:0-19118 GCF_963877065.1 Vibrio sp. V01_P9A10T6 | reverse complement strand
GCTGAGCAGATATATTCTACGTCTTCTTCATTCATAAATAATTCGGCTAATTTAGATATTGCATCTACGTGACTATTGCTATCTGTCGCGGCCAAAGTAACCAGCATTTTTACAGGATCATTGCCATCCGAATTAAAGTTAACTCCATCTTGAATTACCGTTAGGCCAAATGCTAAACGATTAACCCCATCTTCAGGTCGAGCATGAGGCATCGCCATTCCAGGTCCAACAACATAATAAGGACCGAGCTCCCTATGTGACCGAAATATAGCTTCAACATAACTTGGATTAATGGCCTTATTTTCAATCAATGGTTGACATGCTTTGCGAATTGCATCTTGCCAGTCGTCAGCCGATTTATGCACTCGAATAACGTCTTCGGTTAATAGTTCACGTAACATTTTTTAGGTTCTTGATATGAATAGGTAGCATCAATTTATCTGTCTATCCAAATAGAAAACCAGATCGAAATCACAAATGATAGCGCTATCTTTATGTGTTGGCTTGATTTGTGATAGCGCTATCATTTATTGAAATCATAGTATTTCATGTATCGGTGCAACAATAGTTATACGGTAATATCAACACGCCCGAGTGTGTGTGTTAAAATCACATCGCTAACTTATTAATAACATGAAGATAAATATGAGCGAATCGCGAAAACGTAGAAGCACGGGAAAGGTTACCATTGCCGATGTCGCAGCTAAGGCGGGTGTTGGCACAATGACGGTATCAAGAGCATTAAGAACACCTGAGCTTGTTTCTAGCAAACTAAGAGAAAAAATAGAATTTGTTGTTGAAGAACTAGGTTATATCCCAAATAAAGCAGCTGGCGCTTTAGCATCTGGCGAAAACTATTCAATAGCATTAATCATCCCATCGCTAATTGAAAAATCTTGCGCTGTGTTTTTACCCAATTTCCAACATTCGCTTAACCGTCATGGATACCAGTTACTGCTCGGTTATAGTGATTATTCCATTGATAATGAAGAGAAACTATTAGCCACTTTCTTGGAAAGTCAACCAGCAGCTGTTGTGCTATTCGGGAGTGAGCACAGTTCAAAAAGTCATCAACTTCTTCAACGCGCTAACATTCCCGTCATTGAAATTGCTGAGTTGAATGAGTCATCAACGTATCTGAATGTCGGCGTTGATTACTACAAAGTTGGCAAACAATGTACTCAACATCTCATTGAAAATAGATATCAAAATATAGGGTTTATTGGAGCACGTAGCCACCACTCCGTTCTAAGAAATGAACTGCGGGGTTGGCAAAGCGCATTAATTGATAACTACCAAGCACCTGATCACTTTCTAACAACTCATGAAGCTCCCTCTGCACACTTAGGTAAGGAAGGAATTTCTAAATTGTTATTAAGGGACTCAACGCTTGATGCTGTGGTATGTAGCCACGAAGAAATAGCTCTGGGAGTATTATTCGAGTGTCAGCGTAGGCTGATTAAAGTTCCTACGGAAATGGCCATCATCTGTTTGGATGGATCATCTCTTTGTCAGTATGCTTTTCCAGCCATTAGTGCCGCTCATGTCAATTATGAACAGCTTGGTCTTTTGGCCGCTGAGCGCTTATTAAAACAAATCAAAGAACAAACTCTTGAACTGGAATCAACAAACGTTGGCTTCCAGTTACAAAAACGAGCTAGTACCGTTCGTCCGTGATCACCTTGTCGCAATCAACAAGGTGGCTTACAGCTGAATTTTCTTAATCATCCCAGCTTCAGCATGGCCGGGTATATTGCAGGCGAACTCAACATTGTTATCCCCATGGAAGTGCCATAACAGTTGTTTCGCTTTACCCGGTACCACGGTGACGGCACTGCCACCATCGTGTTTATGATTGCCCATTTGGCGCATCATTTCTCGGTGTTTTAGCTGCTCGGCGGCTGAACCAATCGAAAATTCGTGGTCAATTTTGCCCGTGTTCATGACAACAAATTGCACCACGTCATTCGGTTCGATGTTGACCTCTTTTTTGAAGGTGATTTTCATGTCATCCGAGAGTAAAACATGCACCACTTTATCGGGTTTTGCTCCTTTAGCAGGCATGCCGACTTCTGACATGTCATCCATCGCCATGTTCATCGTGTCTGTTTGCTTCATCGCCATGCTGCCATGATCCATTTTGCTATGATCCATTTCAGCCATGACAGAAGAAGTGAACAACGCCAGTGAAAGTGTGATTAGTGTTTTTTTCATTTTGATTTTCCTTAAATTCATCCAGTTACTATTTATTTTCCGATTGGTGCTTAGTTTTTACTTTGCCAACTGCACGCTATTTGAGTGTTGCGATTTCACGGTTTTTCCATAACTTAAATACCGCAGGTAGAACCAATAATGTGAGCAATAGTGCTGAAGCCATGCCTCCAATCATGGGTGCGGCAATGCGCTGCATTACCTCCGAACCGGTTCCCGTGCCATACATAATCGGGATCAGGCCAATAATAACTGTCAGTACCGTCATCATGACTGGGCGCACGCGCTGTCCTGCTCCTTCGCCAATAGCATTGATGAGATCTTGGCTGTCAATGACCGCACCATTTTCTTGCGCATCAATTTTTTTGTAGTGCCAAGCTTGGTTTAAATAAACGAGCATGATCACGCCAATTTCTACCGCAACACCTGAAAGTGCAATAAAGCCCACCCCCACGGCGATTGAAAAGTTGTAGCCAAGGTAGTGCATCAACCACACGCCACCCACCATCGCCAACGGCAATGTCGCCATAATGATCAACACCTCTCCGATTCGACGGAAACTGAAATAGAGTAGCAACATGATGACTGCGATCGTGATCGGTGCGACGACACTCAAGCGTGCTTTTGCTCGCTCCATGTATTCATATTGACCAGACCATACGAGAGAATATCCCGCTGGCAGCTGTAATTGCTCCGCTACCGCTTGTTGCGCCTCTGCCACATATGAACCGAGATCGCGTCCATCAATATCGACAAAGACCCAGCCGTTTGGCCGTGCGTTTTCGGTTTTGATCATCGGCGGGCCGTCTTCGTAGCGAATATCAGCCACATCGGCCAAGGCCAAACGTGCACCGTTTTGAGTCACCAAAGGTAAGTTTTGCAGCTTCACTACCGAATCACGGTAATCTTGCGGGTAACGTACATTGATCGGGTAACGCTCTAACCCCTCAATGGTTTCCCCTACATTCATGCCCCCTACTGCGGTTGAAACCACTTGTTGCACATCTTTAATGCTTAGCCCATAGCGCGCCGCTTGTAACCGATTGATGTCTATCGTTACATAACGTCCACCAGCAACACGTTCAGCATAAACCGATGCCGTGCCTTGAACGCGGTTAAGGATAGGTTCAAGTTGCGCACCGATGGTTTCAATCTGTTTGAGATCGGGACCCGCTATCTTGATACCAATCGGCGTTTTGATCCCTGTAGCTAACATATCGATGCGTGTTTTGATTGGCATCACCCACGCGTTGGTTAACCCCGGAAATTGCACTAAGCTGTCAAACTCCTTGCGTAGCAATTCTGTGGTTACGCCTTCACGCCATTGATCGCGAGGTTTAAGTTGGATCACCGTTTCAATCATGGTTAAGGGCGCGGGATCGGTTGCGGTTTCTGCACGCCCCATTTTGCCCCACACGGTTTTGACCTCTGGTACGGTTTTGATGAGTTTATTGGTTTGCTGCAATAGCTCACGCGCCTTACCAATCGAGATCCCCGGATAGGTTGTCGGCATGTACATGAGATCGCCTTCATCTAATGGCGGAATAAACTCACTGCCTAATTTGCTCATTGGGTAATAAGCGGAAGCCATTAATGCCAAAGCCAATACAATCATGCTTTTGGGATAACGCAAACTCAGGTTGAGTAGTGGACGATAAAGTGCCACAAGCCCCTTATTAACTGGATTTTTATGCTCGGAAATAATATTGCCACGCACAAAATAGCCCATAAGAACAGGGACGAGCGTGATCGCTAAACCTGCCGCAGCGGCCATGGCATAGGTTTTAGTGAACGCCAATGGCGAGAACATCTTACCTTCTTGGCCTTCGAGTGCGAAGACGGGCACAAAACTTAACGTAATGATAAGTAGTGAGAAAAATAGTGGCGCGCCGACTTCTTCAGCGGCTTTACCAATCACCTGCCAGCGATTTTTGTCGGTCAGTGGGGTGCGTTCAACGTGTTTATGCACATTTTCGATCATCACAATCGCCCCGTCGACCATAGCACCGATAGCAATGGCGATCCCCCCAAGTGACATGATGTTGGCGTTGATGCCTTGCCAGTGCATCACAATAAACGCCGACAAAATGCCCACAGGCAAACTCAAAGCAATCACTAATGATGAGCGGATATGGAATAAAAACAGCGCACACACGACCGCAACGACAATGAACTCTTCTGCTAGCTTATGCCAAAGGTTTTCAACGGCTTGATTGATCAAGGTTGAACGATCATAAGTGGCAACAATTTCGACACCTTCCGGTAAGCTGCGTTGGAGATCAGTCAATTTCGATTTGACGTCATCAATCACTTGGCTAGCATTTTCGCCAAAACGCATCACGATCACACCTCCAACCGCTTCTCCTTCACCGTTAAACTCAGAAATACCACGACGCATTTGTGGGCCAAGGTTAATATCCGCCACATCACCTAACAATAATGGCGTTCCTTTGTCGGTCACTTTCAGTGGTAGCGCTTTAATGTCATCAATGTTGGTCAGATAGCCGCTGGTGCGTACCATGTGTTCGGCTTCCGCAACCTCAATCACTGACGCTCCCGACTCCTGGTTACCATTTTGGATCGCCGCATTGATTTGTTGCAAAGTCAGGTTATAAGCGCGTAGCTTTGCCGGATCAATTTGCACTTGATACTGCTTAACCATGCCGCCAACGGTAGCCACTTCGGAGACGCCATTCACCGTTTGCAGCTCGTACTTCAAAAACCAATCTTGCAAACTGCGTAGCTGCGCAAGATCGTGTTGGCCGGTTTTATCTTGCAGTACATAACTGTAGATCCAGCCAACTCCCGTCGCATCTGGCCCCAAGGTTGGTTTGGCATTAGGTGGCAGTTTTGGTGTCACTTGGCTTAGATATTCCAATACCCGCGAGCGAGCCCAGTACATATCGGTTTGATCATTAAAGATGATGTAGACGTAGGAATCACCGAAGAATGAATAGCCACGGACCGTTTCTGCCCCCGGAACGGCAAGCATCGCCGTTGTGAGCGGGTAAGTGACCTGATCTTCCACTACCTGCGGCGCTTGGCCGGGATAGCTGGTTTTGATGATCACTTGCACATCTGAGAGATCCGGTAAAGCATCAACAGGCGTGTTCTTTACACTGTAAAGTCCGCCCAAAGTGAGAAACAGAGCCGCCACCAACACCAAAAAACGGTTATTGATCGACCAACGAATAATCGCACCAATCATTGTTGACCTCCTAACGTTTCTGCGGCGGTAATGTTCGTCTCACTACTTGCCTGCTCACTCGCTTCCAGTGCTTTTAGTACATATTCGTCACCCTGCTTTGCCACTAGAAATCGAACCCTTTGCCCTTCAGCAAATAAGCTGAGATCAAACTCCTCCTCAACCGTGAAGTTCATCTGCCCCGCTTGCCAGCTCCATTTACTTACCGGTTTATAGTTAAGTGTGAGCATTCCGAAATCAGCCATAAGCGTACTGATGTCTCCCGTTAACCAAGCTTCATTGGCAGCTTCCACTCCATTAATGCGTGATAAATCAGCACTTTGACTCGACTCTGAATCCAACAGAAAATGTGCTGACGTGACGACCGTGTCTTGCTCCGTTAACCCTTGTAAAACTTCAAGGCGCTCGCCTGCTTCGCGGCCAACTTCAACCCTTGCTGAACGGTATTTGCCATTTCCTTCAGCAAGTACGACTCGCGTCATGCCGCCCGAATGGATAACCGCAGATTTAGGAATGGTGAGCACCGCTTGTTGCGATACGGGCTGCAAAGCGATATTGGCGAACATGTTAGGCTTCAACTCGCCCTTCGGATTGAGAAATTTCAAACGCATACGCAGCGTTCGGGTTTTCGGATCCAAAATGGGATAGACGTAATCTATCTTCCCTTGCCACTCCTTGCCGGGAATAGCATCCAGTGTCATTGACGCTAAACTACCCGACGTAATCCAATGTGCTTGGCGCTCGAATACCTCAGCGTCAACCCACACTTCGTTTAAAGGGCCTGCGCTTATCACCGCTTGCGCTGGCGACAAGTATCCCCCTTCGCGAATATTCAAACTCGCAATCACCCCATCAGCAATGGCTTTGACCTCTATCGATTGAGTGGCTTTGCCTCGAGCGATAATCTGCCTGATCTGTTCACGATCAACACCCAGTGAAACCAAACGTTCGGTTGCACCTTTCAATAAACTTTCACGGCTGGCTCGATGGGCATTTAGCAGCTCCTCCTGCGCTTTAACCAATTCCGGAGAGTAGAGCGTAAATAAGACATCGCCTTTACGTACCTGCTCTCCAACCGCATTAATGTTCAGTTTTTCAACCCAACCAGCAACGCGAACGTTCGTTTGCCACAATAAACTGTCATCAAACGCAATGTAACCCACTGTATCAATACGTGGAGATAACTGCGCAAACACCACGGGTTCCGTTTTCACACCCAAGTTATTTTCGACCGCAGCACTGATGGTCACCGTGCCACTCTTCTCTTGTGCTTGCGGCGGCGATTCGGTGTACACAGGGATGAGATCCATCCCCATCGGTGACTTGCCCGGTTTATCACGTTTATAGTTTGGGTCCATCGGCGCAACCCAATACAGCGGTTCAGACATCGCATTGTTCGAGTTCATTGCCTCCATATCATGACCAGACAGGTATTGATTGTACTAAACCCCAGTAATCCACCTATCGCTAAGGAAAGTACGGCTATGTTTAATGATTTCATTGAGTTCTCCTACTTTTCTACAGGCGTAAGTGTTTCTAAAGAGGTAAGTGTTTCTACAGACGTAAGTGAAGGGGCAATAACTTGAAAATCGAACCCATTTAATAGATAAGCGAGGTTACTTTTAGTTAGATTTAAATCGGTCATTAGGCGCACTTGTTCTAATTGCAGCGCTAGTTCATCGCTGGCGGCACTGACGACATCATTAAACTGGGAGGTATTGTTTTCATAGCCTCTCTCAACCGCTTGAGTGCGGGCTTTCGCTTGCTTTAGTAAGGTGGTTTGATAGCGCGCTAAACGCTGTTCGAGGTTCGTTTTATCAACCAATAAGGCATTCACTTTGGCGTTCATCTGCGCCAATAGAACATCACGCTGTGATTTAGCCGCGACCACTTGATATTGCGCCGCAGCGTGGTTTCTATCTTGGCGGCTCCCCGTAAACAGCGGGATATCCATGGTGAGATAAGCACTAACCATATCGGCTGCGGATCCGCCTTGCATACTGCTTGCTTGGCGATAGGCGTACATCACTTCCACACCAAACTGAGGTTGATAGGCCGTTTGTGCTATTTCGACTTGCGTTTGGTTGGTGTGAATTGCCGTTTCTGCCATGCCGACCATCGGGTGAGTGACCAACAAAGCGTAGTGAGTGGTGCTGTCGTTAACCGTAGCCAATTGCGCATCTAAACGGGACCAGTTCACTGACTCTTCAGCGGCTAACATAGGCTGTTCAACCAACCAAGCGCTACCTAACCATTCGGATAATTGCGACACAATGCGTTGCTGCATTTGTTGATTGGCTTGTAATTTTTCGTCCAATTTGGAAACTTGTAACTGCGCTTGCAGCAGATCTTGCGCTTCGCTTTTACCTAATGAATAGTTCGTTTCAATAAAACCAGCCAGCTCACGCATTAAGGTTTGGTTTGCCCGCACAATACGTTCAGCGCGTTGTTGGTAGCCTAACTCTAACCATAATTGAGTCATGCTGTTTGCCACTTCCAACTCACGTAAATCAACCTGAAGCGCAACGCCACTGGCTTGTTGCTTTGCTTTTTTCGCTTGTAATGCCAAGCTTGGACCCCGTTCAAACTGCTGCATTAAGCCCACAGAAATGTTAGTCATAGGATCTTCATCAAACTTAAAACTATCAATGGGCAAACCACCAAAGCCAACTTTGATCTTAGGATCCATCAGGGTTGAACTGGCCATTCCAGTTTCTTGTATTGCTTGAGATTGAGCAAAATATTGCTTGCGGACGGCATCATTCGATAATGCAACGTCAATCAGCTGAGCTAATTGTTTTGCATGCGAATCCGGCTGAGCCATCGCGGCTTGTGAGGCTGCATTCACCATCAAGGGGAATGACAAAACGCCCACTATACTGATCGACCAAGCGATCACAGAGAGTTTAAGGTTCACAATAAAATTCCATCTTTCATGCATCGCAAAAGGTTGAGATGCAACAGAGAGTCACGAACCTAATTAAAGGCCGCACAAACACGCCATAGGCGTAATGAAAGAGAAATTAAACGATAGGGGGACGGTAAAGTGAGCGAGCTACCATCACAATGCCACGCGTTGCTTCTGCATTGATCAACAATAAAACCGCGTGAGGTGTGAAGGGTTGGTGTTCAGTGATAAAGAAAGCTAACGTGGTCATGCACATGACGCTGCAACAGGAATCAACACCTTGGTCGCTGTGATCGATACAATCGTTACTCATCGCTGATGACGTCATGTCACTTGCATCGGAATCATGGTGCGCAGCGTTCATATTTGAGCAGTGTTGCGGTGGGTTTGCATCGTCAGTCATTGAATGGGATACAGCCGAAGTCGGTGACATTGTGATCGCCATTAAAGGTGCACTAGACACTAAGCTTGAAGCAAGCAGCGTCATCATCACCAACATGGAAACCCAAATTGTATGCAGCGAAAGTTGCATATCCAATATCACTATCTGACTGAAAACTCCCACAGACTAAAGCTTACCCTAGGGGTAAGGTCAATTAATTTAAATTTCGAAAATCGATAAAAATAGCGATTAGGCTATCTTCTCAAGAGTTCGCCACTTGCAGATCGCTAAAAATATCAAAAAGTTGCTTGGATTTATAAGGTTTGGGCAAATACGCATCCATGCCCGCGTCAAAGCAGCTTTTAATATCCTCCTCCAAAACGCTGGCGGTTAAGGCGATAATGGGTAATTTTTCAACGCCTTGCTCTTTTTCCCATTCGCGGATTTTCTTAGTCGCGGTTAAGCCATCCATCACTGGCATCATGCAGTCCATTAACACCGCAGCAAAATGTCCCCCTTGGGTGATGGCATCTACCGCTTCTTGCCCATTGTTGGCCACCACATAACCAATCCCTGCTTTTTCAAGGAAGAAGCTGGCGATTTTTTGGTTCATCAAATTGTCTTCAACGATCAAAATACGCTTATGATTACACTCTAAATAATCTAACTGGCTCTCCCCGACAGGCGTTAAAACAGTTTCTGTATCGGCCACTAACGCTTTGAGGGCACGTTCAAAACGCGCCCCTAAAAAAGGCAACGTGATACTTGCCTGCGCAAGATGAATTGCGTCTTTGTTGACGAACAAGTGATGCTGCAGAACCACTATTTTTGCACTTGAAAAATGCTCACGCAGCGCAATGAGATCCGATTGCACGCTGTGGCTTAAGCTTTGGCAATATAAAATACAGACGGCACTAAGCCCACTCTTGACTGCTTGTTCAACATCACGCGCTTCATTGAGTTGAATCCCCCATTGAACGCATTCACGCCGAATAGCGGATGAGTAGTTAGACATATTGGTAATTAACAACGCCTGCGTGGCAAGAGGCTCAACTTGCGGCTGATCTTCGGCAACCTCAACGGGAACGACAAATTCAAAGCAGCTACCTAAGCCTTTAGTGGACTGTACATGAATGTCACCCAGCATCAGATCGACTAATTGACGGCAGATAGCCAACCCTAACCCAGTCCCACCAAAACGACGGGTAATACTGCTATCTTCTTGAATAAATGGATCAAAAATCGTGTTCAACATCTCTTTATCGATACCACTTCCCGTATCGGATACAGCAAAACGTATCGAGGTTATATCGCCCGTTTCTAAGGTTAAACCCGTGTTGACATAACCATCTTTGGTAAATTTCACCGCATTGGACAACAAGTTCATCAAGACCTGCTTCAGACGATATTCATCCGCGATGATAAAACGAGGTAATGCAGGGTCGAGATAAATATTAAGCTCGATATGCTGGCTCAACGCTTTCGCGTTCACCAAGTTCACCGTGTCGTATACCAATTCAGCGAGTTCAAAGCGATGCGGAGCAAGCTCCAAGTTGCCTGATTCAATTTTAGATAAATCGAGAATATCGTTAATCAAGATCAGCAACGCTTGCGAAGAGGTATCAATATCGGCCAGGATTTCACGCTCATTCCCCGTAAACTCGCTGCGTGACAATATTTCAGTCATACCGATAATGCCATTAAGAGGCGTTCGGATCTCATGCGACATATTGGCTAAGAACGCGCTTTTGGCTCGATTAGCGGCAATTGCCGCTTCCTTTGTTTCCACCAAAGCACTCTCGTACTGTTGCTGTTTCTCAATAATATGGTTGAGATTGATCGTAAAACGGGAAAACTCATCTTTGCCATCAATCGGGATCTGTTCAATGCCGTTCTGCTTTTCACGCAATCGACTCATGGTATTGATGATCCGCTTGAGCTTTGACGAGATGCGAGATGAGGTACTTGCTCCTAGCACAAACAGCAGCGCCAACACGGCCAACAGCGATGCCGATATACTTAACATACTCATTTTTTCTTGCTGGAGACGCACATTCAGTTGAGCCGATAAGTGTTGGTTGACACTTTGCACCAGTTTATCTATCGCCAAGTAACGCTCTTCCACATTTTTGACATAAGAAGCTAATGCTTGAGGATCGGCTTCATTACTAACGATTTTTTCGCGAATCAAAGCGGCTTGGCGAAATTCAGGTTGCGTAAACAACTGCACCAGTTGTTCGAGTTGAGCGCCGTTATCAATGATACGTTCGAAGTATTGTTGCTGGCGCTCAACAGCTTGAAAGTATTCTGTTTGTCGAGATTGAAATACCCCTTTATCCATGGTTAATTCTTTGATTAACCACGCCTCTTTTTGCACCCAAAATGCAAACCAATGCAGGTCGCTATACACCAGATCCAAGGTATGGATATCAACAGGCGCAAGAAAACTGTTGGTTTTTTGCAGATCGGCCATCACTTCATACAAAAGATTAAATACTTGGCGGCCTAATTCTAGGGTCTCGCTTTGTGAGGCTGACGGCAACTCATCCAACAAATAGTGAAGGTCAAGCACACGGTTTTCTATCAATGTACGGTTACTTTTACTCCCAAAATGACTATTTGTATCCAGCACAATTTTATCCAGCGATTCAGCTAGCTCCTGCTTGAGCTGCGGCCGAGAGTCCTCGCTATTTTCGCTGCGCAACTGCACACTGAGCAAGGTATAAAAAAGGGCTGAACTGGTGGTGACCTGATTGATTGCTCCAATCTTTTGGTTCAACACATGGTATGTGTCTAAACGGCTTTCAAATGGGAGGAATAGACGCCATGCCACAGCCAGAATAACCAGTGTTGGAATGAGGCAGAGTAAGAACAAGCGTGCCTTAATTGAGAAGTGGGTAAGTATTACCATTGTTATCATCCTTGGAAGTAATACATCCTAGCCAATGGTTAAAATAGTAGACGTTATTTTATGCGTCTGCGCTCTTATTAAGATAAAACCAGCGCGGTAACTAAAGCGTTGCGCGTCACGATTCATCCAATAAGCGTAATGGTGAATTAACCGAAAACTCACCATATTTTAAGATAACAATTTGAATCTAATCTCATTTTTATGAAAAAGAAAAAACCTCAAGCATCAAATATTTGAAGCAGACCATTATCATCACAAAATAAGTCGCGACTTTAGAATTTGTCAATATCTCTAACCACCGCCAAAAACCACTCAATACGCTGATTTTTACCTAGTTTTCAGTAAAAAATGTCGCCATTATTTTTGCTAGCAGAATAACCATTCCACATTTACAATCCGGCCACATAAAAACAACAATAAACATCGACTTGTATCTCAGCACAGATGACCGTGCAAGATACGCGTTCACCAGCCCTACACTGTGAACATTACTGCTTAACATAACGTGAAAGGTCCCAAGTCAATATGAGCCCAGAGAAACATCTCTCAGACTGGCAAGCCAGCCAAACGATTGCTGAATCCATGTCCCCCCTCATCGGCCAGCTTTATCGCCAACAAGGTGTTGAAGTGGTTTTGTTTGGAAAAACACTCATCAACGCCACCACCATTGATATCATCAAAGCACATCGCGTTGTCCGTCGCTACACGGGCGAGGCGCTTTCAACCCAGCAAACGATGTCGATTTTACAAAAGTTGACCACGCTTGCTCTGTCGCCATGTCGTGTCGACATTGGCCAACTTGCTCATCAATTTTGGCAACAACATGATGATGAACATGGCCTTGAGGATTACCTGCTAACGGCGCTTAATGGTGCGTTGAATGGTGAAACACTCAGTGAGCCTAAGGATGTGGTGCTGTACGGTTTTGGTCGTATTGGTCGCTTGCTGACTCGTCTTTTGATAGAAAAAAGTGGCCCGGGCTATCCACTGCGCTTGCGAGCGATTGTCGTTCGTGGGGGTAAAGCAGGAGATTTAGAAAAACGGGCAAGCTTGCTACGCCGTGACTCAGTTCATGGCCAGTTTAACGGCAGCATCATCATCGATGAGGCTCGCAAGGCCATTATTGCCAACGGCAATTATATCCAAATCATCTACGCCAATAAGCCACAAGAGGTTGATTATTCACACTATGGTATTCATAACGCGTTAGTGGTCGACAATACTGGTGTTTGGCGTGATAGCGAAGGGCTTAGTCAACACTTGAACTGTCAAGGGGCAAGCAAGGTGCTGCTGACAGCACCCGGCAAAGGTGAGATTAAAAATATCGTGTTCGGCGTAAACCACGCTGATATTCAGCCCGAAGACACCATTATCTCAGCCGCCAGTTGCACCACCAACGCCATAACGCCGGTACTGAAAGCAATTCATGATCAATATGGCGTACTTTCTGGCCATATCGAAACGGTGCACTCTTTTACCAATGACCAAAACCTTATCGACAATTTCCATTCAGGTGAACGACGTGGCCGCAGCGCATCGCTTAACATGGTGTTAACCTCAACGGGTGCTGCCAAGGCAGTTGCCAAAGCGTTACCTGAACTCGCTGGTAAGTTAACCGGTAATGCAATTCGTGTCCCCACGCCAAACGTGTCGATGGCCGTGGCTAACCTCAACTTAGCCAATGCAGTGAATAAGCAAGATCTCAACGCATATCTACGTGAAATGGCGCTTAACTCGCCACTTTCAGCACAAATTGATTACACCGACTCAACAGAAATTGTCTCCAGTGATTTGGTTGGCTCTCGCCATGCTGGTGTGGTTGATGGCGCAGCGACGATCGCTCAAGACAACCGCTGCGTGCTCTACATTTGGTATGACAATGAATTTGGCTACAGCGGCCAAGTTGTACATTGTATGGAGCAGATGATGGGCGTTCGTTACCGAACTTTCCCAACTACCGCCCAGTAAACGGCTTAATATTGTTTTTATCTCCACAACATAATAATAGTGAGTGTTTATCTCACCTCCCCCTGCTTGCCGCCTTTTGATATAAGGCGGCTTTTTTATGAAGTGATCAGTTCAATGAGATTTCAACGTCCGAAACTAATGTGCTTGAACACGCTAAGGCATAGCCTTGTTCAATCTCTTGTGCGCTTAATGTTTCGGTGCTCAAACGCTCGACTATACCCACCTTCACTTTGCATTTGCACGATCCGCATATCCCACTTCGGCAAGCCGCAATCACTGGTACATTACCTTTCTCTAACGCATCGAGCAGTAAACTGCCCTTTTTCACGGTCACGGATGATGCAAACGCTGGCGTGCTGACTGTCACCTCCTGAGGCTCAATCTCGTCTTGATCTGAGCTCTCTTGTTTGTGGCGGCTCACTTCGCTTTCATACACTGATGGCGTAAAACTCTCTTCAAAGAAGTGTGCCATATCAAAATTCAGCCGTTGTAGGTAGCTTTTAACATCTTGCATAAAACCAACGGGACCGCACAGATACACACTGCGCTCGGCAATATCAGGGCACAATCGGACTAACCAAGCCTGAGTCAACCGCCCTTGTTGATGCGAGCTGCCCGTCGCCTCTTTGAGCAGAAGTTTTAAATGAAACTGCGGATAACATTGTGCCAGTTGTTGCAGCTCTGCGTAATAAATGGTGTCGGAAACACTTTTGGCGACATGAATAAAATCGATCTCAATGTCGCCTTGTCGCAGCCATTGTTGCGCCATAGCCATCACAGGGGTAACACCACAACCCGCACTGATCAGTGTCACTTTTCGTTTCGGCGCGCAATCCACACTGTTAAATGCACCCTGCGGTTGTAGCACCGAGACCGTATCACCAACACTCAATGCATCGACAATATGGTTTGAAACCTTTCCGCCTACTACTCGTTTAACCGTAAAGCGCAGAAAGTTTTGCTGTGGCATTGAACTGATGGAGTAAGCACGAAACACCACGCCTTCTGGTAATTCAAAGCCTAAAGTTGCAAATTGACCCGGTTTAAAATGAAAGGCGCTCTCTTCTTTCGAGGCCAGTTCAAAACTGACGCTTTCCTCGGTTTCTGCCCATTTTTGGCGGCAAGTTAATTCAAGCACATCTTGGTAAGCCCAAGCTGACATACCCATCCCTCATACAATACTTTTTTCAAATCATGCTTTATTCAAACATCTTAAGCGGCATTAGGCTCTGAATACGCAGAGCCTAATGCTGACGATTACGCAGCCAAAATCGTTTTTAAATCATTCTCAGCAGTAGTAATTCCTCGTAGATCGAACTCTTGTTGCAAAATATTCATCAAGTTTTCGGTGAGGAATGCTGGTGCGGTTGGGCCGGTATAAATTCCTTTCACACCTAACGCGAGTAGCGTCAGTAGAATAACAATCGCCTTTTGTTCAAACCAAGAAAGAACCAATGTCAGTGGGAGATCATTCACACCGCAATCAAACTCACTGGCCAGTGCGAGTGCCAGTTGAATCGCTGAATACGCATCGTTACATTGACCAACATCTAATAGACGCGGTATGCCATTGATGTCACCAAATTGATTTTTATTGAAGCGGAATTTGCCACACGCCAACGTTAAAATGAGGCTATCTTCCGGCGCTTGCGCCGTGAAATCAGTGTAGTAACTGCGTTCAGATTTATCACCATCACAACCTCCTACAAGGAAGAAGTGTTTGATGTGGCCCTGTTTGACTTGTTCAATCACGGCTGGCGCGGCCGCCATTAATGCATTACGACCAAAACCAACCGTAATATGTTGCTCTATTTCATCGTGTTTAAAACCGGGCTGGGCTAACGCGCACTCGATCACTTCACTGAAATCGTCACCTTCAACGTGTGCCACACCCGGCCAGCCGACAATACTGCGGGTAAATAGGCGGTCCGCATACTGCCCTACATTCGGGTTGAGCAAGCAGTTTGATGTCATCACGATTGCACCGGGGAAGTTAGCAAACTCTTTTTGCTGATTTTGCCAAGCGCTACCATAGTTGCCCACAAGATGCGGATATTTCTTTAGCTGCGGGTAAGCGTGAGCAGGCAACATCTCACCATTGGTATAGACATTAATGCCTTTACCCTGAGTCTGTTGCAGAATTTTTTCCAGATCATGCAAGTCATGGCCTGAAACCAAGATGCACTTACCCGCCACCGTTTTCACATTGACGCTCGTAGGTTCAGGGTGGCCAAAGGTTTCGGTTTCACCCGTATCTAACATCTCCATAATGCGGTAATTGACCATACCAATTTGCATTGCCGTATCGAGTAACGCTTGCAGGTCAGTTGGATCAGTGCCAAGCCAAGCCATAATTTGGTGGTATTCAGCGTACACGGCTTGATCACTTTGGCCTAAAACGCGAGCATGTTCTAAGTAAGCCGCCGCACCCTTTAACCCATATAAGCAAAGTAAACGCAAACCAATCACATCTTCATGTAGGCTTTCACGCCCACGGTTAACGGCCGCTATCGGTGCAAAGGCCAACAGAGCCTCTTTGGTCTGTGGTAATTCAAATTTGGCAGCAGCAGAGAGCTCAGGCAATTCAAATCCGACTAATACCGCAGCCGCTCTCACGTTCTCTTCCAAACGTTGACGGTACTGCGTGGAATCTTGAACGAGTTCAAGGATACGTTCAGGATCAAAATTGACATTGGTTAACGTGGCAAAGAAGGCTCTGGGAGCCCATTGGTCAATTTCTTGATCGATCACACCACACGCTCGACCTAAATTGGCCCAAAAAGAGACGCCCTGTAATGAATACACTAGTACATCTTGTAAGTCTGAAACTTCAGCCGTTTTACCGCACATGCCTTGAGAGTAGGCACAACCTTTTGCCACAGGGGTTTGAATGGTTTGTTCACATTGAATACAGAACATTATTTTAGCTCCAGTTATTTGAGGCGTGTCGATCACGCTTATTATCCGAAGCCTTTAGGGCATAATACATGCCAACATATAACCATTTGTTTTTAAAGAATATAAACTAAAACCATACTGTAAGTATGTCAATTGGACTGCCAAAAACAACAAACAAAGACACTGCAATGTCAAAATGACTCAATTTAAACTGTCTGCCAGCGTCCCAATATTGTTGGGGAACGAACGTCGTCCATGCAGATCCAAAAAATTGGGGGCGCAACATTCATGTTGGATTCATCTTAGCTGCGTTAACCTAGCTTCAATTCAGAAAGAGGTACAGGCTATGAATAGATTTATTGTGACTACATTTGCGCTGGTTGTAGGGTTTTTCGCGTTGATGCTGAGTTTACTGCTCGCCATCCCTCTCGCTATCGCCGCAATCATCACTGGCAAACGTATAGAAAAGCAGCTCAAGCGCCACACTTTTACCCATCAAAATGGCCATGTTATTGAGGGTGAATACGAAGAGAAATCTCAAGCGCATTATCGCTAAACAACGCTCTTCGCGCTCTTCGTTGGCACGGCGAAACTGATTAGAAGCGGGAGGGATTTCCTCCCGTTTTTTGGTATTAGCTAGATAGTCATGACGACACGGATTGCAAGCGCAATCAGTACCACGCCCGACAAGCGGTCAATCAACACGGCTCGCGCGCGCAGTTTATCGAGTAATAGCGGGCTAGAAAGGATCAAGGTGATGAATGTATACCAAAGCCCATCCACTAAAAATGGCGTTAATACAATGATGGCTTTGCTGCTCAATTCATTGCCGATCGCGACAAATTGACTGAATAACGCGATAAAAAATAGCGCGATTTTAGGACTAAGCAGAGAAATCAGGAACCCCTCTTTAGCCGACTGCCACACACTGACCGTCTCACCAGATTCTAATTTAGCCGCAACGCCCCCTTTGGAACGTAATGCATTGATACCCAAATAAGCCAAATACAACGCACCTGTATAGCCCACTGTTTTAAACAGCAAGAGCGATTGATGCAGCACAACCGCTAGGCCAATCAAGGTAATGAAAGCATAGACACCAATACCAAATGCGTGCGCCCACGCCGTTGCAAACCCATTTTTACGCCCACCAGCGAGGCTGTGTTTGGCCACCATCGCCAGGCTTGGCCCTGGCGACATCGCGCCTAAAATACAAATGGTAAATAGTGATAACCAAACGGTGAATGTCATGGATTTCTCGCTGTTGTTTCGGTGATTTAAGGTAATGACGATAACGAAATGACTCGCATAACGCTACCTGAATGTGGCGCTACCCAAACGGCCTGACGTTGCAGGTGAACCGTTGCACCCAATGGGCGTAGGCAAGCTGAGATAGATGCATCTTGTTTCGCTTCAGCGTATGCTAACCGCCAGAACGATATTTGGGAATGGAAGCCGTGAATAAGTTAAAACAAGAGATCACATTGCTGTCTGGTATTGGACAGCTTTCCACCACTTTAATGGGAACTGGGCTATTTATGATCCCAGCGATTGCTGCTGGTATTGCAGATGATCTCTCACTGTGGGCATGGCTACTGCTGTTTGTGGCGATTTGCCCGATTGCACTGACGTTTGCCGCTCTGGGTAAGCGTTACCCTAACGCCGGCGGAACAGCCTACTTTGTCCGCCAAGCTTTTAACGCTAAGTTGGAACGCTCGGTTGCTTGGCTTTTTGTCAGCGTGATCCCTGTTGGCGTTCCAGCCGCTGTCGCATTGGCGGCAGGCTTTGCTCAACAACTCCTCCCTACGCCACTGAACTCTGCGATGATGGCGCAAGTATTAATCGTACTGTTACTGATTGCGGTCAATTTGGCAGGCACCAAATCTTCCGGGCAGTTACAAACCGTTATTGCGCTGTGCATTTTCGTATTAGTCGGCGCTTTTTTCTGGATAGGCGATGTCGGTGCTGCAGATTTAACCATGCCCGCACTCAGCACAGACAGTATTTGGCCAATTGGCGCCGCACTCGGAGTGATGTTCTGGTGTTTTGTTGGCATTGAAGCGTTCGCCCATATGGGAGAAGAGTTTAAAAACCCACAGCGCGATTTTCCGATCGCGATCATTGTCGGCTGCTTTGTGGCTGGAATCACCTATTGGGCATGCTCGGTAGTCATCCTTAAATTTGGGGCGTATGGTAGCGCAGAATTTGATAGCACCTCCATTCCTTGGCTGAGCGAACAGATTTTTGGTAGCAGTTTGGCGACGGTGATAAGCCTTATCGGCTTTTTTGCGTGCTTTGCCAGCATCAATTTATACACTCAAAGCTTATCTCGCATGGTGTGGGCACAAGCAAGGCAATATCGACCAGAAAGTGCCATCGCCAGAATTTCAATCCGCGGCGTTCCAGCCAATGCGACCATAGCCGTTGGGGTTGTATTAATGGCTTCTTGCCTGCTTGGTGAATGGTCTGGTCTCGATTTGGAATTTTTCCTAAAACTTGCAAATGGGATCTTTGTCTTGGTTTACCTGTTAGCGATGTTCGCCGCTTATAAATTGCTCAATGGCATCAACAAACTGCTGGCGGCGATTTCGTTGCTCCTCTGCACCGCAGTATTCATCTGCTTAGGCTGGTCAAT
>NZ_CAWNTB010000183.1:0-19169 GCF_963877065.1 Vibrio sp. V01_P9A10T6 | reverse complement strand
TTACTCGAAAGTAAAAAAGTAATTTTAAAGCTATTGTTGTTCCAACAGAACAACAATGAATTGACTGTGCCAAAATCAAGTAAACTTGATTCTGATTGGTCACTCAGTTCATTGATAAATCTTTTTTGATTATCATCAACGAGTGCCCACACAGATTGATAGGTTTATATTGTTAAAGAGCTTGCTTGGATGCTTATCTAAAAGCATTCAAAGCGGACGAACATTCTAGCGATATAACCTTAAGTGTCAAACACTTTATCGATTATTTCTTTTAAACAAGTGTCCATCTGTTATCAGCAGAAGTAAGTAGCACTGCCCTGACAACGAGGCGCATTATAGGTAGTTTAGAGAAGGACACAAGTCTTAAAATGAAACTTTCTCATAAAAACGAACCAACAGCTCACAAAAGAACCAATGAGAGCAATTTTCAAACAAAAAGGGCCATTTCTGGCCCTTTTGAATGTAAATGTTTAGTCTTGATGAGCAATAATTTGGTCATTGCTAACAACTAGCTTAACTTTTTTATCCGGTAGGATTCTTCCTGCCAAGATTTCTTTCGCTAATGGATTTTCAACGCTTTGTTGAATAGCGCGTTTCAATGGTCTTGCTCCGTAAACAGGATCAAACCCAACTTGAGAAATCAGCTCTAACGCTTTTTCAGATACCTCAAGCTGATAACCTTTCTCTTCCATTCGTTTACCAAGACGGGCTAATTGAATAGAAGCGATCGATTTAATTTGTTCTTGCGCCAACGGATGGAATACTACACTTTCATCCACTCGGTTTAAGAACTCTGGTCTAAAATGTTTACCTACAATCTCCATTACCTCTTTTTTAATGCCTTCATAATCCAAGCTTGCGAATTTTTCTTGAATTTGCGAAGACCCTAAGTTTGAGGTCATAATTACCACTGTATTACGAAAATCAACTGTGCGTCCTTGTCCATCAGTTAAGCGCCCATCATCTAATACCTGTAGTAGGATATTAAAGACATCAGGGTGTGCTTTCTCAACTTCATCCAACAAGATAACCGAGTACGGTTTACGACGAATAGCCTCGGTCAAGTAGCCACCCTCTTCGTAGCCCACATAACCTGGAGGCGCGCCGACTAATCGCGCTACTGAGTGTTTTTCCATAAACTCAGACATGTCGATTCGCACCATGGCATCTTCACTATCAAACATAAAGTTTGCGAGTGTTTTACACAATTCAGTTTTACCCACACCAGTTGGCCCTAAGAATAAGAAGGAACCAATCGGTCTATTTGGATCAGATAACCCAGCCCGGCTACGGCGAATCGCATTTGATACCACTTCGACGGCTTCAACTTGTCCGATAACTCGTTGATGCAGCGCATCCTCCATTTGCAGCAGTTTTTCTTTCTCAGCTTCCAGCATTTTAGAAACTGGAATACCAGTTTGCTTTGAAAGCACTTCCGCTATTTCTACATCAGTTACTTTGTTGCGCAGTAAAGTCATCTCTTGCATTTCAGCTTGAGTTGCAAGGTCGAGCTGCTTTTCAAGTTCAGGAATTCGGCCATATTGAAGTTCTGACATACGGTTCAAGTCACCCGCTCTACGTGCGAAATCCATATCCATACGCGCTTGCTCTAATTCGGACTTAATATGCTGAGTACCCGAAAGAGCTGCTTTTTCCGCATTCCAAACTTCTTCCAGCTCGGCAAACTCGCGCTCTTTCACTTTTAACTCTTCGTTTAACACCTGTAAGCGTTTTTCACTCGCTTCATCGTGTTCATTCGTTAGCGCTTGTTGCTCAATTTTCAGCTGAATAATTTTGCGCTCAAGCTTATCTAAAGATTCTGGCTTTGAATCTATTTGCATTCGAATACTTGAAGCGGCTTCATCGATCAAGTCAATCGCTTTATCGGGCAACTGGCGATCAGAAATATAACGGTGCGATAAGCTCGCAGCAGCAACAATAGCGGGATCGGTGATCTCCACATGGTGATGGAGCTCATAGCGCTCTTTCAAACCACGCAAAATAGCTACTGTGTCTTCTACGCTAGGTTCATCAACCAGTACCTTTTGGAAACGTCGCTCAAGTGCCGGATCTTTCTCTATATATTGACGATATTCGTCTAAAGTGGTCGCACCGACACAGTGTAGATCTCCTCGAGCCAGAGCGGGCTTAAGCATATTCCCCGCATCCATTGCGCCTTCGCCTCGACCTGCACCGACCATAGTGTGCAACTCATCAATAAAGAGGATGACATTACCCTCTTCTTTCGCTAGCTCGTTAAGCACCGATTTTAAGCGTTCTTCAAATTCACCACGATACTTAGCCCCTGCGACCAAAGACCCCATGTCTAATGACAATACTCGACGACCACGTAGACCTTCTGGTACCTCATTATTAATGATGCGCTGCGCTAACCCTTCCACAATCGCCGTTTTACCTACACCGGGCTCACCAATAATCACGGGGTTGTTTTTGGTCCGGCGTTGCAGTACTTGAATGGTACGACGAATTTCGTCATCACGGCCGATGACAGGATCAAGTTTGCCTTGTTCCGCTCGTTCAGTTAGATCTATTGTGAATTTCTCAAGCGCTTGTCTTAGTTCTTCTGCATTTGGATCATTCACTTTCTGACCTCCACGCACTTTTTCTATTGCTTCAGAAACTTTTTTCTCGGTGAGCCCTATTTCTTTGAGTAATTGACCAAGCGCGCCCTTATCTTCTAGTGCGGCTAGCAAAAATACTTCCGAAGAAATGTAGGAATCTTGCCGTTTTTGCGCGAGTTTATCGCACAAATTGAACATAGTACCCATTGCGCTAGAAAGCTGAACATCACCACCGATGCCGCTAACTTTTGGCAAACGGTCTAATATCTCACTGAGCTTCGAGCGCAATTGCATAACGTCCACACTTAACATAGTAAGAAGTGGACGAATTGGACTGCCATTTTGATCGAGCAATGCCACCATCAAATGAACAGGCTCGATATATTGATGATCACGGCCTAATGCCAATGATTGAGCATCAGAAATGGCAATTTGAAATTTGCTTGTAAATCGATCAAGACGCATACCAACTTTCCTCACCTTAATTGAGAAACTAATCTTACGTAGCTAAAGATGGCTACGTACTAGTGCTTTTTCAAGGGGCAAGTTAGGGAAGATTGATCTTGCGTAAGTTACTCTTCGATCCAAATAAATGAAGCTTGGCGACCTGTGATTCCGTCGCGTCGATAGGAATAAAACTGATGAGGATTATGGAAGGTACAAAGGCCGCTATCTGATATTTCTGAAACACCGCATTGATGCAACCTTAACGTGGCTAACTGTGCAATATTTGCTAGCCATTTTCCATTCTCTTGAAGAGAAAATGCGGCCTTTGCTTTGGTATTTTGATCAACAAAGGCATGGTATACATCATCACCGACTTCAAATGCCGTAGGACCGATAGCAGGACCGAGCCAAGCTAGGATATCACTAGAAAATTTGGCGAGCGCATTTTCGAGTATCCCATTAGCTAAACCGCGCCAACCAGCATGAACTGCAGCCACTTCGCTGCCTTGGTGATTAGTGAGTAGAACAGGTAAGCAATCAGCGGTCATTACAGAACAAACCACATTATGCTGATGGGTAAAAACACCATCGGCACTCAGAATCTGCTGAGTAGGTTGAGTAACCTCTAGCACTTGTGTGGAATGCGTTTGTTCAAGCCAAATAGGTTCAGAGGGCATCACCGCTTGCTGCGTTAGCCATTGGCGATTTTTTTCAACTGATAAAAGATCATCCCCAACATGCATGCCTAAATTCAGCCCTTGATAAGGAGCTAACGAAAAGCCACCGACTCTAGTCGAGGAGAAAGCTTTTACATGTTTAGGCGCATTCCAGTTAGGGATGATCTTCTGCATTAGAACTCGTCTTTTTTATTCAACTTAGTATCTACGCGTAAAGCTTCCGCCATAATGATCATATCGTCAGGTACTGGCGCATGAAATTCTAGCATTTCACCAGTCACAGGATGCTCAAGTCGAAGCATAACGGCATGCAAAGCCTGACGATCAAAACCACGGATCATATCGGTCAGCTCTTGCGTTGCCCCTTTCGGAATGCGAGCGCGGCCACCATAGGCGGTATCCCCAAGCAAAGGATGCTGTAAATATGACATATGCACACGAATTTGGTGAGTACGGCCCGTTTCTAAACGCAAACGAAGTCGCGTATGTTCACGAAAATGCTCGGCCACACGATAGTGAGTTACCGCTGGTTTACCCATCGGGCTTACCGCCATCAATGTACGTTTTGTTGAGTGGCGGCCAATCGGCTTATCGATCATCCCACCAGCAGTCATAGTACCGATCACAATCGCTTCATATTCACGCGTAATCTTACGCTTTTGCAACGCTCGAACTAAGTGTGTTTGTGCAGGAACCGTTTTAGCGACCACCATTAGACCAGTCGTATCTTTATCCAAACGATGCACAATCCCCGCACGAGGTACTTCTGCAATAGCTGGATAGTGGAACAACAGTGCATTTAACACTGTGCCATCTGGAGTACCCGCGCCTGGATGAACGACAAAATCTCGTGGTTTGTTGATGACCATAATATCGTCATCTTCATACACGATATTTAAAGGTATATCTTGCGCTTCCCAACGCTCTTCATCTTCAAGCTCGGCTTGGACCGTAATGATTTCTCCCCCCATGACTTTCGTTCTTGGTTTAGTGATCACCTCACCATTGACCTGAACTTTGCCTTCTAAAAGCCACTCTTTTAGACGTGAACGAGAGAAATCTGCGAATAATTCAGCGACAGCTTGGTCTAAACGTTGACCTAACTGGCTATCTTTTACTGTATTTGTTAATTCAATCTGCTGAGCCATATCGAACTTTTTTAAAAACCGTGAGACTAATAGCGTCTAGTATGGATAAAATATGGCGTCATTGTATCTGTTACTGCTAAGAAAGTAACGAAACGATTTGTAAAGCGATTACGCACTCAATTAAGAAGCATTAATTCAAGGAAACGACTCCTGTCATGAAACACCACACTTTATCAGGCTTACTCGCATTATCACTGTTATTTGGCTGTTCAAGCAGCGAAGAGATTGTCCCTGATGTGCCACCTTCTGAATTATACTCAGAAGCACAAACCTCACTGCAAAGTGGTAACTGGTTAACGGCCATTCAAAAACTTGAGGCGTTAGATTCACGTTATCCCTTCGGCGCGTATTCAGAACAAGTTCAACTTGACCTTATTTACGCTTACTACAAAAACGATGATCTTGCGTTAGGTTTAGCGACTATTGAACGCTTTACCCGTTTGAATCCAACCCATGAAAAAATGGATTGGGTACTCTACATGCGTGGTTTGACGCATATGGCGCAAGATCGCAACTTCATGCATGACCTATTTAATGTCGATCGCGCGGATCGTGATCCAGAACCGGTAAAAGCTGCGTTTGCTGATTTTAAGAAACTGCTGCAACGCTACCCAACAAGCCCTTATGCAGAAGATGCTCATAAACGCTTATTCGCGTTAAAAAATAGACTGGCTGAATATGACCTTGCCACAGCTGATTTTTACTTACGCCGTGAATCTTGGATTGCGGCCATCAACCGTGCTCAGGAGCTACAAAAAACGTATCCAGACACTGAAGCGGCTCGCAAATCATTACACATTCAGTTGGAAGCGTATAAACAGCTCAAACTGAACGATGCCATTGCCAGAACTCAAAAGTTAATTGCACTCAATCCACAATAGTTTGCAATAAGCTTAGGTACGCCATGAAAACCACTCACGCTTTGAGTGGTTTTTTTATTTGGAGTCGATGGGAATAATAACACGCCAGCAAAAGACGGCTGGAAAATGAGTGGTGCAGGGAAAACTGAAATAAAAAGGGAGGTGTTCAAAACATCGTTAGAATAAAAATCACAAAAAACACTTGAATAAGAAATGAGCAGCGCTCTTTTTAGGCCGCAAAAACACCCTAAAAATGGGAAATTCTTAGCTTAATCTTTTAACCAATCTATCCAGATTGATAGGAATCACAAGCTTTTTCTTTACTCTTTGTCAGCACTCTTTGCGTGAGATCACGTTTAAACTCGCCCTTTGAAATCACATCCAATAAAGTGATCTGGATCACATTACTTTAGTATTAAATCAGTAATCTGAAGTTAACCCATGAGGGATGCAACAGAGGAAAACATCTATGAAAGTAACTATCACTGGTAAAAATATCGACATCACCTCTGCAATCCGCACTCACATTGAGAGCAAATTTAAAAAACTAGAAAAATGGCAAGTGGATATCATAGGATGCCAAGCTAGCTTTAGTGAAGAACCCAATAAACAAAAAAGATTCGAAGCTATTATCACTGTACCCAAAGGACAATTAGTCGCTTCTGCAACCCATGAAGATCTTTACGCAGCCATCAATGAGGTAGAACAAAAATTAGAGCGCCAACTCAACAAACTGCGCCATAAACCGGAAGCTCGTCGTACCGACAAACCGGAAGTAGAAGAAGAAGTTGAATAAAGTTTAATATGATGAAAAATAGCGCTTTCAAGCGCTATTTTTTTGCTTGACGCTCTACGGTTGCTTGCTTATTGTGTCTTTACATTCAAAGAGAAATCACCTTCTTATGCACTTAACCTCACTGTTCTTTTTTGACTTCTTTTTTCTCCAATAACCTTGGAGGCATGGTCGTTGACAGAAGATAAGTCAAAAACGAACAGGAAGCCTCCCACTGGGAGGCTTTTTTACAAGGACATTTTTATGACTGAAAAGCACTATTCACTTGAAGAGATCCGCTTGCGACTGAACGAGCTTGATGATCAACTGCTAAACCTACTGGCAGAACGTCGAAAGTTCAGCATTGAAGTCGCTAAAAGCAAAGTGGAAACCGCAAAACCTGTGAGAGATGCAATACGTGAACAGCAACTTTTAGTCAAATTGATTAACACTGGTAAAGAAAAATACAATTTAGATGCTCAGTATATTACTAAACTATTTCATACCATCATTGAAGACTCCGTCTTGCTACAGCAAGCATACTTGCAGAATCTAGCCAATCCGCAACTGAGCCGTAAACCGCTGGCAAGGGTTGCTTTTTTAGGTGCTAAAGGTTCTTACTCCCATCTTGCAACCCGTGAGTACTTCAGTCGTAAAAATACAGAGTTGATCGAACTCAATTGCGATCAGTTTAAAGAAGTCACTAAAACAGTTGAATCAGGTCATGCTGACTATGGGGTATTGCCGATTGAAAATACCAGTTCAGGTTCAATTAACGAAGTGTATGATTTGCTGCAACATACTACCTTGTACATTGTCGGTGAGCTCACTTTACCGATTGAGCACTGCTTAGTCGCCACCTCTGAATTACGCTTGGAAGAGCTCAAAACCCTTTATTCACACCCACAACCCCACCAGCAGTGCAGCGAATTTTTAAGCCGCCTAAAAGGCGTTACGCTTGAAACCTGTGCGAGCACCGCTGATGCGATGCAAAAAGTACAGCAGCTTAATCGCAACGATGTTGCCGCAATTGGCAATGCCTCCAGCGGTAAACTGTACGGCTTACAATCGATCAAATCTAATATCGCCAATCAAACAGAAAACCAGACTCGCTTTATTGTTGTTGCGCGAAAACCCGTAGAAGTCTCTACTCAAATTCCAGCGAAGACGACATTAATCATGTCGACATCACAACAAGCTGGTTCACTTGTTGAAAGCTTGTTAGTGCTGCAACGCTACGGCATCAATATGACCAAATTGGAATCGAGACCTATTATGGGTAATCCTTGGGAAGAAATGTTCTATGTTGATCTTGAATCACATCTTGATTCCATTGAAATGCAGCAAGCATTGAATGAGCTAACAAAAATCACTAAGCATTTAAAAGTATTAGGTTGCTACCCAAGCGAAAATGTTAAACCGACCCAAGTAAAACTTCAATAATCACATTTAAGTCAAATATTTGACAGAAGTCAGCTGACAGACATCAACATAGTTCATATAATGCCCAATCATTTCACACATAATTAATCACTATGTTTTGGGCTGTCAGCCTACTTTGAATTCACGGAATATATTCCGCACGTCATAAGATATCTTTGACACTTTCATTGTGAACGATGCCCTTTTCCAATAAATAAGGTTCATCTACTTATATCATGATGAAAATCCATCCTTTGGCTTTAATGCTATTTCTGCTAGGCATTTCAGCGCACATTCGAAGCTCAGAGCTCAATATTTATTTGTGGGAAGACACTATATCACCGCAAATCTTTGATCAATGGCGGCAAAGTAGCGGCATCGATATTAATCTATATCATTTTGATAATGACGATGAACGCAGTCTATTGATGGTCAAAAGTGTCCAGCTGCCTTTTGATATTGTAGTGTTAGATAACGTATCAGCTCTTATCTACTCTCGGCTCAACACCTTTGAAGACCTGAGTGCTCTGCCCAATAGAAAGCATAATGATACGAAATGGAATCAAGCATGCGGTAGCCACGCCGTTCCCTACTTTTGGGGAACCGTAGGCATCGTCTACAAAAAAAGTAAATTTCCAGCCAAACCCAAAAACTGGGCTGATCTCATCGACATGCCACCAGCACTCCAAGGCCATGTGGGGATGCTTCACGATACAGTTGAAACCCTGCTGCCAGCATTGTATGCCCAACAACAATCGCCAATTACAAATAACGATAATGCACTGAAACAGGCTTATCAAAAGATGCTATCCGTGAATCACAACATCTTAACCTATGAATATATATTGAGTTACGTCCGAAGCCATCCTGACAGTGATGGCTTAGATATGGCACTCGCATACAGCGGTGACCAATTTTCATTGAATAAGTATTTTGGCAGCAATGATTGGGATTTTGTCACCCCGCAAGGCCGACCCTATATTTGGGTGGATTGTTTAGCCATCAACAGCAATTCAAAAAATAAAGAGCATGCAAAAGAGTTTATAAACCACTTATTGAGCCCAGAAGTTGCCGCAATAAATGCAAAAGATATTAAAGCTGCGACACCAAACTTAAGTGCCCTAAATTTAATGCCAGATAGTTACCGAAATGATGCATCATTATTTCCAAACCCAGCTTTGTTAGAACAAGGCATTATTGATAGCGAATTGCTCCCTGCCGATATTAGTTTGAGAGCAAAAATCATTAACAGTATTTTGGAACAACATGAAGCTCAACAATAGAATTCTGTTGCTGATAACACCGGTTATTCTTCTCAGTGCAGTGGCATCTAGTTACATTATCTACTCCAATCAGAAAGATGCTTTGCTGAAAAGAGAAGAAAGCTATCTTCAACTGAGTATGGAAAAACTCGCGGGTCACTTTCGTCAGACCCAATACCTGGTGAATAGCTACGCTTACACCCTAACGAAAAGCGATATCATTCGTCATTACGTTGCACATGAGCGCAACCCTTATCGAGAGTTAGAACTGGTTGATAACTTTCAGCAAACATTGGAGATTCTCCAATCACAAGAAAATAATTTCATTGCGTTATCGATTTTGGATGGCAGCAAAAATGTTCTTTATTATGCCGAAAATAGTGGTGACCCCTTCGCTAAAATCGATACAAAAATTCTCAACCACATACAAGACACTTTCGATAACACACAGAAAACCTCTTATGTTGACTATACGACAAATTCCAGCGGTGAAGGTATTCTAGTTCGGTATGATGTTTTAGATACTCAAACACTTACGACACCACTTAGCTATAACCGCGATAAAATTTTCTTTGTTGTTGTTTGCGTCGTACTAGAACCCTTTAATCGACTGATGAAGAAAATAGAATTTGATAACCGAAGTACCATTTTTTTCACTGACGCAGCGGATATTAAAAAGGTAGGATTAACACAAACTGTTGAATTAAAATCAGATCTTTATGCCACGCTTGATCCTGCACAGTATCTAATTAACGACAAACTTTATGCCATTAAAAAACGGTTAGCGTTGTCGTTTGGAATATCGACTCTAGTGACTGTGTTGCTGCTTTTGTATTTATTATACCGGCATGTAATCAAGCCCATATCCCAATTAGATCAACAATTGAAAGAAGTAGAGAATAAGCAGCGTGACAATATCGAAACTCTCAAGAGTAACGATGAAATTGGCCGGCTATCCTCTCGTTTTTACGATATGTATCAGGAGCTTGATACCACATATAAGAAAACAAAAGCACTTGCAGAATACGACCACTTAACAAAACTTGCCAATCGCCACCACTTTCAACAATCAGTAGAAAGAGTGCTAGCAAACGCAAGACACACAGATAACATCTGGGTTTTGTATATTGATTTAGATAATTTCAAATACGTCAATGATAAATATGGACATCAGGTCGGTGATGCATTATTAGTCAACTTTGCACAGCATATTGGCTCATTGCGCAACTTTTTCTTTGAAAAGTATCAAGTTAAAAGTTTAGCTGCTCGACTCTCTGGGGATGAGTTCTCAATTTTTATCTCTGCCCCTAGTACTTTTAAACAAGCCGCAAGCGAATTTGCAAGCCAGTTACTGGCTCCACTACAAAATCAGCACAATTCACCACTCGGGAACTTCCCAATCACAGCAAGTATCGGCATAGCCACCTACCCAACCGATGGCTATACCTTAGAAAAATTATTATCTAATGCTGATACGGCCATGTATCAAGCAAAAAATGCTGGGAAGAACCAAATAGCTTACTACTCGCCAGAGCTCAATAAGGGTGTTCTGCGCAGAGCCAATATTGAGCAAGCATTACGCCGAGGGGATTTTGATCAGGAATTTAGCTTGGTCTATCAACCTTATTTAAATCGTGCTGGCAATACAGTCTCAGGATTTGAAGTTTTACTTCGTTGGGAATCCAACCTGCTCGGTACGATTTCACCAAAAGAATTTATTCCGATAGCCGAACAAACCGGGTTATTTGGCAACATTGATCGCTGGGTCGTCCGTTCAGCTTTCGAGGAGTTCCATGCACTGCAAGCGATGTTTGAACACCCTGTTCAGTTATCGATTAACCTTTCATCAGCAGAATTAAACTCTTTACAGTTAGCTCATTACATTCATAAACATGCGCAGGAGAATGCAGTTCCTCCCCATTTGATTGATTTTGAAATTACAGAAACTTTTTCTGCCAATTCAAAAGGTTTTCCACTGCTTCACGAACTATCGCATTTAGGCTACGGATTGGCGATTGATGATTTCGGTTCTGGTTACACCTCCATTACTCAATTGGTGCAATATCCAGTACAAAAAATTAAGTTCGATCGGCTTTTTTTAGATACACTCATCACCACTGACAATCACAAGATCATTAAGCCTTTGATCGAACTTTGCCACTCTCAATCAATGCAAGTCACAGCTGAAGGGATTGAAAGTAAAGAGATGCATAGTTGGCTTGCTGATTACCAATGTGATTTCATGCAAGGCTATTATTTTGCCAAACCAATGCCATTAAATGCGTTGGTTTCATGGTATCAACAACAAAAAGAGTTAAACGCTGTTTATGAAAAATGTGATCATTGCCTCTCTTAACCCGGCCAAAATCAATGCAGTCAAAAGTGCATTTGAAAGTACCTTTCCGCAGGATACTTTCTCATTTAAAGGGGTGAGTGTGCCCAGTGGTGTCGCGGATCAACCGATGACAGATGAAGAAACCCATCAAGGCGCACTTAACCGAGTACGAAATGCGAAAGAACAAGATCCCACGGCAGATTATTACGTCGGGTTGGAAGCGGGCATTGAGAATACAGTGACTTTTGCGTGGATGGTGATTGAATCCGCCACTCATCGAGGAGAATCGCGTTCAGCCAGCTTAATGCTACCACCTCAAGTATTGAAGCTGTTAAGCCATGAAAATGAGCTAGGCGATGTGATGGATAAACTGTTTGACTGCCAAAATATCAAACAGAAAGGTGGGGCGATCAGCCTGCTCACTCATAACCAACTCACTCGCAGCTCGGTCTATCATCAAGCACTGATCCTTGCTCTGATCCCTTTTATCAACACAGAGCATTTCCCTGCTAATTTATAAAAAGTTAGCGAACTCAAGGGGTCACTAAGACACCTTGAGTAGCAGAGCGGCTAATTGCGACTTTTCTTGTTCTGATTTACTTTTGAGCTCATTTGAGCCACGCGTAATGGTCGCAATTCCCACTCCGAGCAATTGGCTAATCTGCCGCTGTGATAACTCCCCTTTAAGTAGCTCACATAAGATGTTCGCACGCGCCACGAGCGCATCTCGCTCATCTGGGGTCATCATCATGGTGAGTAGCATTGCGTGCTGCTCTTGCTCTGTGGCTGATTTAACCAATTCCATTAGCTGCTGCCAATCAGTGTACTCAGGTTGGTGTGGCATGAATGTACTCGCAAAGTGATACGTTCCGCTATTGTAGAACTTTCACTTCGTATTGGAATTAATATTTTGTATTGAGCTCATCTTGGTTGAGAAATTCACCTTCAATCCCCATCAAATCTCGATAGTAAGTCTCAAACATCAAAATATTTTGCACATACCCGCGGGTTTCCCGAAAAGGGATCGCTTCAATAAAAGCGTAAGCATCTAACTTGCCTTGTGTTTTCTCTCGCCATTGATTGACGCGATTTGGCCCAGCGTTATAGGCAGCAAATGCAAAAATTCGATTGTCGCCGTATTGCTCTAATAATCCATTTAAATAATGGCTGCCTATTTCGATATTTTTGCCCACCTCATATAACTCTTGCTCATCGTTATAGGTCAGCTGATATTTTTTAGCCGTATACTTAGCCGTGCTCGGCATAATCTGCATGATACCGCGAGCGCCAACGGGCGATTGAGCCTCAACATCCATTCCGCTTTCTTGGCGAGCAAGTGACATCAACATAATCGGATCAATACCATGTTTTTCGCCATAAAAATTAAACCACCATTGATGGGCTAACGGAAAACGCAATTGTATATTGTCCCACATCTGAGCCGCGATCGAGGCCGTTACGGTCAAGCTATACCAGCGCTGAGAATCCGCGTAGGCCGCTAGCATCTCTTTTTCTTTTGTATCGACGCGCTCTAGTAGCCATTTCCATTCACTTTTTGCAGCCGTGATTTTATCTCGTTCAATCAGCTCTTGGATTCGTAATAACGTTTTTTTATGCGCTGTCAGTAGCTTGGGGTTTAAAGTAATTGATGAACTCGGATAATTAACAGATTGTTTCACCATATTGGCGGCCGCGACACTGTAAAAATTACGTTGTCCTACAATCGCACTTAAACGTTGTAACCCTTTGGCTTCATCACCCAACGCAATATCAGCGCGCCCAAGCCAATATTGCCAGCGTAAGCTGGCTTTTTCATCAGCGGGGAGCTGCTCTGTCCAGAATTTCACTTCATCCCAATGACCTGCAGTCAATGCCTTGCGGATCCTCTGCTCAAGTAAGAGACTGTTTGAGCTTTGTGCTATCACATTATCTCGCCAGTTTGCGAGTGCTTGCTCCTCGGTATCAAGTAATATTCTGGCTATATATTCTGCAATAGGACGCTGATAAGCATCCGCCAGTATTTTCTGATCGAAAAGAGTTTGATACACGCTTTGTGCAAACTTCGCATCTTGGCGTGCTAGTTTTTCTAGAGCAAATTGAATTGACTGCTGATTAAAATAACCATTGGAGTGTTGCTGAGCAAAAGCCAGTACATTGTCTGGCGAGTTATAGAGCTCAATCATCGCTTGCGCCATTACTTGCGATTTTTGCTTGGTTAACTTTTTCTGTAAGAATTTCATTAGCGTCAAATTACGCCCCTCAAACGCCAGTAACATTCGCTTGAGTAGCAAATCATCAGTTAACCCACCATGTTCACTCAATGCAGTAAAAAGTGGATCGCAAGCATCGGAAATGCTACTGCCACTGAGCCATAGTTTTTGCGCGCCTTTGAACGCAATCTCTCTATGGCCTGTTTGGTAGTGCGCGTTGTAATAGTGGCAACGATAAGACTCATCATTCGGCTCCGTTTTTTGAAAATCAAGCAAGGTGGCCCATTTCCCTTTTGCCGCCAACGCATCTAGATACGGTGCTCGAATGCGGTTTGAAAAGGGGAAATCTTGATGTGTATCGATAAAAACCTGAACCGCTAATGGCGGTTTATTACCAATATCGACCAGCAGAGATCGATAATCCAGATAAGGCGTCAATGGATAGTTTTTGATCTTATTTCTGATTTTTTTAGCTTGATCAACTTTATCTTCATCAAGCCACCTCTGCGCTTGATCGTACAGATCTCGTTGACTATCCAAGTCCTCTATTGCGCCTGAAAACGCAGTGCCGCACACCAAGGAGCTCAAGGCTAATATTGATGATAACAATCGCTGCGGTCTTATAAAATGCATGAGCGTCATGTGTGCTCTCGTCCTATCCAAAGCAAGGTAATTTCCGTTTCATTACGCTGATTCTAGATAAAAAAGTAAAGGCCATAGATGTAAATAATATTAAATTCATAAAAGTGCGACATATGAACTTAGTAACTTAATGTTTCATTACTTTTTTATCGATGAAAAACACCATCTAAGCTCTAAAAATTAGGTACCTAGTAACAAATGCGATCACTTTGGTATAAAATGGCCACTTTCTTCTGTTACTAAGATTAGGAACAATCGGCAATGGCTGAATACGTATATACCATGTCGCGGGTGAGTAAAATTGTCCCGCCTAAGCGTCAAATTCTCAAAGACATCTCTCTGAGCTTTTTCCCTGGAGCTAAAATCGGTGTTTTAGGTCTCAATGGTTCAGGTAAATCCACCCTGTTACGTATCATGGCTGGCATCGATACTGATATTGATGGAGAAGCACGCCCACAAGCAGGATTGAAAGTCGGCTACTTGCCTCAAGAACCAGTACTGGATGAATCAAAAACCGTGCGTGAAGTGGTGGAAGAGGCCGTTTCTGATGTGGCTGGCGCACTAACTCGCCTCGATGCTGTTTATGCGGCATATGCAGAACCCGACGCCGATTTTGATGCGTTAGCCAAAGAGCAAGGTGAGCTCGAGGCTCTGATTCAGGCCAAAGATGGCCATAATTTAGAGAACGCTTTAGAACGTGCGGCCAATGCACTTCGTCTACCAGAATGGGATGCTAAAATTGCCGTTTTGTCTGGTGGTGAGCGCCGCCGTGTGGCGATCTGCCGTTTGCTACTTGAAAAGCCAGACATGCTGCTGCTTGACGAACCAACCAACCACTTAGACGCGGAATCTGTTGCTTGGCTAGAGCACTTCCTTGTCGACTATTCAGGCACAGTCGTCGCCATCACCCACGACCGTTACTTCCTTGATAATGCTGCTGGTTGGATTTTAGAACTTGACCGCGGTGAAGGCATTCCTTGGCAAGGTAACTATACCTCGTGGCTCGAACAGAAAGATGAACGCTTAAAACAAGAATCATCTCAAGAGAGTGCTCGTCAAAAAACGATTGAAAAAGAGCTGGAATGGGTTCGTAAAAACCCGAAAGGCCGCCAAGCAAAATCCAAAGCACGTATGGCACGCTTTGAAGAACTTAATAATACTGAACATCAAAAACGTAATGAAACCAACGAACTCTTCATACCGCCGGGCGAACGTTTAGGTGACAAAGTATTGGAAGTTCGTAACTTAACCAAATCGTTTGGTGATCGCGTACTGATTGATAATTTGTCATTTAGCATGCCGAAAGGAGCGATTGTCGGCATCATCGGTGCTAACGGTGCGGGTAAATCAACGCTGTTTAAAATGCTAAGTGGCGTAGAGCAACCAGATTCTGGTGAAATTGAATTGGGTGCAACCGTGAAATTAGCCTCGGTTGATCAGTTCCGTGACAGCATGAACGACAAAAATACCGTCTTCCAAGAGATCTCTGAAGGGGCGGATATTATCAAGATCAACAATTTTGAAATTCCTGCGCGTGCTTACTGCTCTCGCTTTAACTTCAAAGGCGTCGATCAACAAAAAGTGCTCGGTCAGCTATCGGGTGGTGAGCGCAACCGTGTTCACTTAGCCAAATTGCTTAAAGCTGGCGGCAACGTCCTATTACTCGACGAACCAACCAACGATCTGGATGTTGAAACGCTACGCGCATTGGAAGAAGCGCTGCTGGAATTCCCAGGTTGCGCCATGGTTATCTCGCACGACCGTTGGTTCCTAGACCGTATTGCGACCCACATTCTGGACTACCGTGATGAAGGTGAAGTGAAATTCTATGAAGGCAACTACAGCGAATACACTGAGTGGTTAAAACAGACGTTGGGCGCTCAAGCGGCTGAACCACACCGCATTAAATACAAGCGTATGACCAAATAACTCTGTATTTGAAGTCTCTGGCCGCAATCTATTGCGGCCTTTTTGTTACTTGTACATCACGCATCACACAACAAGATGCAGGATTCGCGACACTGCCTTCAATTAGGTCTAAACTTAATGGGTATAATTTTTCAATGATCGATACAGAGCCGAAGCTGGCACAGGTCAACGCTCAACAAGAGAGAGTACCATGATTGAAAGACGTCGCTTTTCACGCATCATCTATCAGATGCCTGCCACCTTATTGCAAGGTAAACATACCGTCACCACAACGATTCAAGATTTGTCGCTGCATGGACTATTGCTCTCATGCCCTGACGCGGACAAATTAGTGCTCAATGAAATGGCACAAGTCCATTTCACACTACCAGACAGCGATGTCACTATTAATCTAGTCGCCAAGTTGATCCACATTCAAAACAACATTATTCGTGTCAGCATCAATCACATTGATATTGAAAGTATTGGCCATTTGAAACGTTTAGTTGAATTGAACATGGGTGATGAAAGTTTGCTCCATCGCGAACTGGAATACTTGTCTGATTTAGGGGATGAACCGGAAGAATGAGCGGCGGCCGTATTCACAACAACCGCACTCGCCGTTCAGACAGCCTTAAACACGATGAATGGCATCGTTCGCTTGTTTTAACAAGTTTTGACTTTCAAGCATAAATTGTTGTGAATAACTGCCAAACCAATCACTCACTTTGCTAAAGTTTTCCACAAAAGCCTGCTTCTCACGCCCGTCAAGTAAGGTTAACGCCTCGCCAAAACAAGCATGAAAACGTTTTATCATCTCAACGTTCTCTTCCGATGAGAAAATGATATCGCCATACAAGTGAGGGTCTTGACCAAAAAGCCGTCCAACCATCGCCAGTTCTAAACGATAAATCGGTGAACTCAGCTGCAGTAATTTTTGGATATTCGGATTTTCTTTAGAAAGGTGTAAACCGTATACAAATGAAGTGAAGTGACGCAGTGCTTGGATCAAGGTCATGCCGTGATCGTGTTCTGCGGCATCAATCTGGCACAAACTCGCTCCCCATATCGAAAACTGTTTTAGCAACCACTGATAACTCTCTTCTCCTCGCCCATCGCAATAGACGATCACTTGCTTGGCCATACTAGGGACATCGGGGCCAAACATTGGGTGTAATCCAACCACTGGGCCAGAGTGTGTTTTAAGCATCGACTGTAGCGGCTTAGACTTAATCGATGTGAGGTCGCACAAAATACAATCGGCAGGCAAATGAGCAAGTTTTTCAATCACACCGACGGTTAAGTGAATAGGAACCGTCACTACAACCAAACCGGCATCATGCAGTATCTCATCGGCTTGATGCCAATCTTTACTGCCTAATACTTTCACCTGATAGCCCGACAGTTTGAACATACGGCCAAATAAACCACCAAGTTGCCCATGACCGCCAATAATCACCACAGAGCGCAGCTCTGGGTTTAAGCACTTAAAGCCAGAATCCTTTTCACTGGCATAAGATTCACGCATAGTACGGCGCAAAATATCTTCAATCAGTTGTGGCGGGACGCCTTTTCTTTCCGCTTCAGCGCGGCGAGAAGCCAGCATCGCCGCTTCTCGATCGGGAGCATAAATCGGTAGACCATGTCGGCTCTTGACTTCCCCCACCTTTTCAACCAAAGCTAATCGGCGTGCAAGCAGCTCGACCATTTGTTTATCGACAGCATCAATTTGATCACGTAATTCGTTAAGTTCAACAGCCATAGCACTTCCCTTTATTCACCTTTTTTTAGGCGATTTTCTAAGAACGGAACGAGCTCTTGATGAGCATGTCGTAATAGTGCCTCAGTTGATGACCAATTAATACAGGCATCCGTAATCGATACACCGTATTCCATTTCGTTGCGAGGAAGGTCAGAAGATTGATTACCTTCATTGAGGTGACTTTCAATCATCAAACCAATAATAGACTGATTTCCTTCACGAATTTGATGAATCACATCTTCAGCGACTAACGGCTGACGACGGTAATCTTTACGTGAATTAGCATGGCTGCAATCCACCATTAACGACGCATCCAATTTATGTTTTGCCATCTCTTGCTCACACTCGGTGACCGACACTGAATCGTAGTTGGTTTGCTTACCGCCACGTAAAATGACATGTCCATTTGGGTTGCCTTGAGTGGTAAGTAAGGCCACTTGCCCTTCACTATTAATGCCCATAAAGCGGTGGCTGGATGACGCCGCCTGCATCGCATTGATTGCCGTTGCTAAATTGCCATCGGTGCCATTCTTAAACCCAATTGGCATCGACAAACCACTGGCCATTTCTCGGTGTGTTTGAGATTCCGTGGTGCGCGCACCAATCGCCGCCCAACTGAATGTATCGGCTAAATATTGAGGGCTGATCGGATCAAGCGCTTCGGTCGCCAGAGGGATCTCCATCTCCGCTAGCTCAACTAACAATTGACGACCAACGTGTAAACCATGTTCGATATCAAAACTGCCATCAAGATGAGGATCGTTAATCAGCCCTTTCCAGCCAACCGTTGTACGCGGCTTTTCAAAGTAAACACGCATGACAATGTACAGTTGATCACTCAACTGCTCTGAGAGTGATTTCAAGCGCTTTGCGTACTCTTTTGCCGCATCAATATCATGAATAGAGCAAGGACCGCACACCACCAGTAAACGGTGATCTTTTTTATGGATAATATTGGCAATTGTCTGACGAGAGTGTTGAATGAACTGGCGAGCTTGATGACTGAGCGGCAGCTTAGCTTTTAATTGTTCCGGAGTGATCAGCACTTGCTCATCACTGATATTAATATTACTTAGTTCACTTTTTTGCATCTCATCACCTGTAATTATTTGTTTACAAAAAATCTTATTGCATACCTAAAC
>NZ_CAWNTB010000182.1:0-19261 GCF_963877065.1 Vibrio sp. V01_P9A10T6 | reverse complement strand
GTGTCGCTACAAATTCTCTTGTTAGAGAGTGTAAGTTTTCATCGTACTTAACGGTGACACAATACGGACGCGGGGTGGAGCAGCTTGGTAGCTCGTCGGGCTCATAACCCGAAGGTCGTCGGTTCAAATCCGGCCCCCGCAACCAAATTCAGATTAAGCGTGAATGCGATTAATCATTGCGACACCAGCTCAGTTGGTAGAGCGCAACCTTACCAAGGTTGAGGTAACGGTTATGTGTCGCTCCAGCTTCTTTCAGAGTACTCTCTGAACTCAAACCAGTATTTGGTTTATGCTCTTTCTTTAATGCTGTGAAGCATAACTCCCTAAAATAAAAATAATCTGCAGTTCTAAGCGGATTTATTGCCGTCTTGATAACTTACGTGCTGAATTTCAATACACAGGTTAGTCTCTGTAGAATCTGGCTTTTCGTCGCTATTTATTCTTATTCATTAACAGAGTTATCCACAAAAATTAATTGTGGATAAGTTGGTGTATAACGTGTTTTTAGTGAAGTGCTGGTAAGTGTCAGTGAAAGATCTTTTAATGCGGCTCTGTTCTCTAATCTTGCTGTCTTTCTGTGTAACTAATTGTTTTTAAATTGATTTTTGTTATTTTGTCACCATTGGGTCAACTAACTGTATGATCATTAATATCAAGATCTTTGATCCTTGTCATTAATTGCTGATGTGGCTAACTTTTCTTAATTATAGAAAACAGTGTCGTGTTTAAAATTTTGTCCACAAATTGGTATTTTGAGATACATATCAAAGTCTGTGTTCATTAGTTATGCAATTACCTCATTTTTTACGCATCACGCGGTAACCCTTTCTCGACAATTCGAATTAAGCGCTGCTGCTTCTTATTGCTAGAGCATGCACTCGCTGGCTCCGATGATTTTCGTTTTTGTTCTACTAGCGCCCAATGTATATGTTCGTCTAATAAATCAGACAAGCCTAACCTTGTGTTTAGCGCTGCGATAATGCGTTGTGAATGTGGCGCGTTTCCTAAAGCGATGGAAAGATTACGCAACCATTGCTGGTGGCCAATTCGGCGAATAGCCGAACCTTCCATATAACGTAAGAAGGTGGCCTCATCCCAAGCAAACAGTTCAACTAAGTCTGGTTCATCCAGTGCTTGACGGCGATGAAAATCACTTTGTTGAGTGAGCTCGGAAAAGCGATTCCAAGGGCAGACCAACTGGCAATCATCACAGCCGTAAATGCGATTACCCATTGCCTTGCGAAACTCTTCAGCAATTACGCCATCATATTCTATGGTGAGGTAAGAGATGCATCGGCGAGCATCAACAACACCGTCTTCCACGATGGCTTGTGTAGGGCATGAGGTGATGCAGGCAGTGCATTTGCCACATTGATTACTGCTTGGTGTATCGACTGGCAGCGGCAAATCAATCAGTAGTTCACCAAGAAAAAACCAAGAACCACTCTCTTTATCAAGGATAAGCGAATGCTTGCCAGTCCAACCAAGTCCAGCTTTTTGTGCTAAAGGCCGCTCTAGTATTGGGGCGGAGTCCACAAAAGGGCGATAACCGAGTGCCCCCACTTCTTGTTCAATCTTTTCGCCGAGTTTTTTGAGCTGGTTGCGTACCAGTTTATGGTAGTCACGCCCCAGAGCGTAGCGGCTGATATAAGCGTAATTGGGATTATTCAAATCACTGGCAAACCGAGCATCTGGGGGTAAGTAATTCATGCGTGCGCTGATCACACGGACGGTGCCGGGAAGGAGTTCATGTGGCCTAGCTCGCATCATTCCATGGCGCGCCATCCAGTCCATTTCACCGTGAAATCCAGCATCCAACCATTTCTGCAAAGGCTCTTCGTGCTCACTGAGATCGATATCGCAGATCCCGACCTTTTCGAAGCCAAGTTCACGTGCCCAGATTTTAATTTTGTCTGCCAGTACTTGGTAGTCCACTATCGATGAGCTCGTTGCAAAAAGGGGCGAGGATCTTAACGGATCCTTTATTGAGGATCTAGGAAATGATCGTCTGTGATGTGGATTAAACTGACATAAAAAGCGAGTTTTTTCCTTTTACTTACAGAAGAGAGCTTGTCTCTCAATTCCAACCCAGTTTACTATTCGAGTTCTTTTGATTTTTATATAGTCAATTTTCGACACTTGAGAGCGGTAATTCATGAGTACTAAGATCTTTACCTTAAAAGACGAACAGCAAACGGTAAAATTAGGCGCAGCTTTGGCTAAGCGATGCTCTGCGCAAACCACGCTTTATTTGCATGGTGATCTCGGTGCTGGAAAAACAACCTTCAGCCGTGGCTTCATCCGCGCATTAGGCCATGTTGGCAACGTTAAGAGCCCGACTTATACCTTAGTTGAACCTTATCAACTAGCCGATTGGCAAGTATACCACTTTGATCTTTATCGATTGGCCGATCCGGAAGAGTTGGAATTTATGGGTATTCGTGATTATTTCACACCGGATGCGATCTGCCTTGTTGAGTGGCCAGAAAAAGGCAGCGGTCTACTTCCAACCGCAGATATTGATGTTGAGCTACGCTACGATGGCGAACAAAGGCAAGCTTTTCTGAGTGCAAACAGCCCCTATGGATCCTCATTGCTGAGTCAGTTGGAGTTATGTTGAACATCATCCATTTGTTACGAACGATAACTCTATCGCTTGCGGTTTGGGGCTGTGCTTTATTTACTTCAACGACGCACGCGAATGCATTAGAAGGCGTGCGCGTTTGGCCTTCTCCAGATGAAACTCGAGTGGTTATCGATCTCAAAACTGAAGCGGATTATAGCTATTTCACTTTAAGCAGCCCCGAGCGTTTGGTGGTGGATTTAAAAAACACCACGCTTAATACAAAATTGCCGCTTAAAGTCACGGATAGTCCTGTTCTCAAGCAAATTCGTAATAGCTCGCCTCCGGAGAAAGGGACGTATCGCTTGGTGTTTGAGTTACAGCGCAAAGTGAACCCTCAGCCATTTAAACTTGCGCCAACGCCGGGTGGTCAGTATGGGCATCGTTTGGTGGTTGATTTACCCCACAATTTGGATAGTGACAAGGCGACAGTAAAACCGGCCAGCCAAACTAAAGTGAGCCGCGACGCTTCGCAGTTATTAGGAACCGAGGATATCGTGGTGGCTATTGATGCTGGTCATGGCGGAGAAGATCCCGGCTCGATTGGCCCGACCAAAAAATATGAAAAAAATGCCACCTTAAGTATCTCCAAGAAGATCGCAGATCAAATTAACGCCGTACCGGGAATGAAGGCGGTCATGACACGCAGTGGCGATTACTTTGTCAATCTCAATAAACGTTCTGAAATTGCGCGTCGTAATAAGTCACACCTACTTGTCTCCATTCACGCCGATGCCTTTCATACCCCGCAACCCAGGGGGGGCTCGGTGTTTGTGTTAAATACCAAGCGTGCGAATACGGAAATTGCTCGCTGGGTTGAGAACCACGAACAGCAATCAGAACTGTTAGGTGGGGCAGGTGAAGTGCTGGCAAAAAACAATAGCGATCGAAACGTTAGCCAAACCTTGCTGGACTTGCAATTTAGTCACTCACAAAAAGAGGGTTACAAGGTGGCAACTCATCTGCTAGGCGAAATGGGAAAAGTAGCCCACTTACATAAAGCAGAGCCAGTCAACGCAAGTTTGGCGGTACTTAAGTCGCCCGATATTCCTTCGGTGTTGGTTGAAACGGGTTTTATTTCTAACCCTACCGAGGAACAATTGCTATTTCAGCGCTCGCATCAAGATAAATTGGCTCGCGCATTGGCAACCGCCATCGTCAAGTATTTTGAAGAAAACCCACCCGAGGGCACTCTGTTTGCTAATCGTGGTAAGACGCAAAAGCACAAAGTGCAGCGTGGTGAATCACTCTCGGTTATCGCTAATAAATATGGCACCTCGACTCAAGCATTAATCGCAACCAACAAACTAAAAAATGCCAATTTGTCGATTGGTCAAATCTTAACGATTCCGGCCACGTCAGCTCCGATTCGCGTTCCTGTGGTCAGCAACCCAGTAGAAACGGAAATTGTTACGCATGTGGTGAAATCTGGCGAGTATTTGGGCAAGATAGCGAGCACGTATAAAGTGAGTGTGGATGCGATTAAACGCGAGAATAACTTGCGTTCAGACACCTTAACGCTGGGGCAGAAACTGAAGATAACGGTGAGTTTGAAGGATAAGCCACTGCGTAAGCATAAAGTTGAAAAAGGTGAGTTTTTGAGCAAAATTGCCAGCCAATATCAAGTGAGTCTGAATAGTATTCGCCAAGTAAACCAACTTCGGTCTGATCAGCTCGCCATAGGGCAAGTGTTGATCATTCCCAATAAGTAGTAATGAGTATGACGATTAAGATTCTACCCGCACGTCTTGCTAACCAAATTGCCGCAGGTGAAGTGGTTGAAAGGCCGGCTTCTGTCGTTAAAGAGCTGGTGGAGAATAGCTTGGATTCGGGCGCCTCTCGTATCGATATCGATATCGAAAAGGGAGGTGCGAAGCTTATTCGTGTGCGCGATAACGGGCAAGGGATAGTAAAAGAGGAATTGGCGCTCGCTTTAAGCCGCCATGCAACTTCTAAAATTCACACCTTGGATGATTTAGAGGCGATCGTTAGCTTAGGTTTTCGTGGAGAAGCGCTCGCGAGTATTAGCTCAGTCTCTCGGCTTACATTGACGTCCCGTCCAGCCACGCAAGAACAAGCTTGGGCAGCATACAGTGAAGGTCGAGATATGGCGGTTAATTTGCAGCCAACCGCACACCCGATTGGAACGTCTGTTGAAGTTCTCGATCTGTTCTTTAATACGCCCGCTCGGCGCAAATTTTTACGCACAGAGAAAACAGAATTTACTCACATTGATGAGCTACTAAAACGTATTGCTTTGAGCCGGTTTGATGTCACCATCAATGTGCGCCATAACGGCAAGATGGTACGTCAATATCGAGCGGCTAAAACGGCCGCTCAAGAGGAAAAAAGAATCGCGGCTGTGTGTGGCAACGCTTTTGTTCGCCATATGCTGAACATTGAGTTGGAACATCAAGGGCTTCGCTTGCATGGTTGGATAACGACTCCAGAAGGCGCGCGCCAGCAGAGTGATTTGCAATACTGTTACGTTAATGGGCGGATGATGCGTGACAAGCTGATTAATCATGCTATCCGGCAAAGTTATGAAACCAGCCTGAGAGGCGATCAGTTCGCCACTTATGTACTCTTCATTGAGCTCGATCCCCATCAAGTGGATGTGAATGTCCATCCCGCGAAACATGAGGTGCGTTTCCATCAAGCGCGATTAGTGCATGATTTTATCTATCAAGCACTCAGTAGTGCAATGGCTGAAAGCAAACACATTGAAAAGCCGCAGCTCAAACCATCGGCTTTTCATCAGCCCGATGCGGCGACTGTGGATCGCATTGAGAATGACACTGCAATTGGTAGTGTGTGCCAAGAAACTGAGGGGCATAACACCGTTCCAGAGCAAGTGTGGCAAGCTGTCGACAACACTCCCGCTTATCCACGAAAAGCAGAGCGAGAAAGCACAACCGCGCACGGCATAGCTGAAACGCCAAAGCGTAGCCATTGGCAGCAAAACGGCTCTCCATCTTCTTCTCGGGCGAAAGCTGAGCGCCAGCCAACGGGCTCACCTTCGAGCGGGGAAGTGAAGCTCTATCAAGAGCTGATGGCAACTCAACCGCCAGCTTCAGCAGTCGAACTTTCTCCTATCGCACATCAAGATCAAGGTGAAATGCTGCAGCTCGAACAGTTGGGTAAAGCTATTGCAGTAATCAAAGGGCAGTACCTGTTAATGGGGTCCAAACAGGGCGTCGTATTGCTTTCTCTTATCAAAGGAGCATGGCTGAAAACTCGCGGCCAATTGCATACCGAACAAGGCGGCTTGAAAAGCCAACCTTTACTCGTGCCGCTCTCCATCAAGCTCTCAGCACAAGAACATCAAGCGTTAGCGCATTGCCAGCCGATGTTGAATACGCTAGGGATTGAGCTTAAAGAACGTCATGGTTCAAGCATCATGGTGATGGGCGTACCTCAACCGTTGAGGCAACAAAACCTGCAAAACTTAATCCCAGATCTGCTATCTTACGTGTCCGCTAATTTTACGGCTGATGATGAACCTATTACGGTGGATCTTGTTGCCGATTGGCTGGCTGAACACATCACTGTGGTAAAAAGTGACTACACTTTGTCTGAAGCCATCCAAATGATTTCGGAACTTGAACAGCTTTGGCAAGGGCAACTTCCTCTTCATGATGCGAGTTTTGTCCGCCCCGTTGATTTTTCTACCACCATAGCGGCCTTGTTGGCATAACGAATTAAAAGAATGATGAATCAAACACAACCATTGGCTCTGTTTTTAATGGGCCCGACCGCATCAGGTAAAACAGATTTGGCGATTCGTCTACGCCAAAAATACCCAGTGGAAATCATCAGTGTCGACTCGGCGCTGATCTACAAAGGCATGGATATTGGCACCGCCAAACCTAATGCACATGAACTGGCACTCGCACCTCATCGTCTGATCGATATTTTGGATCCAAGTGAAGCCTATTCGGCGGCGGATTTTCGTCGCGATGCATTACTTGCAATGCATGATATTACCGCGCAAGGTAAAATTCCTCTGCTCGTTGGGGGAACTATGTTGTATTACAAGGCTCTACTTGAAGGGCTTTCGCCACTTCCTGCGGCTAACCCTGAGATACGGCAACAAATTGAGCAAGAGGCTTTGGAGCATGGTTGGGGTCAGTTACACGATCAATTACAAACGATTGATCCGGTTTCGGCGGCAAGAATTCATCCTAATGATCCACAAAGATTGTCACGAGCATTGGAAGTTTACCGAATTTCAGGTAAAACTCTTACAGAGTTAACTCAAACGAAAGGCGAAAGCCTGCCATTTCGAGTTAAACAGTTTGCTATAGCTCCCAAGGAAAGGGCTGAGCTCCACCGTCGAATCGAACTCAGGTTTGAAAAGATGATCGAAGCTGGATTTGAAGAAGAAATGAAAGCACTTTATGCTCGAAACGATCTTCATCCGGATTTGCCATCGATTCGCTGTGTTGGTTATCGACAGATGTGGGACTATTTGGATGGGAATTGTACGTTAGAGGAAGCGGTATATCGTGGAATCTGTGCAACCCGTCAATTGGCCAAGCGTCAGATCACCTGGTTACGCAGCTGGGATGATTTAACTTGGTTAGATAGCGAAAACATTGATCATGCAGTAGAAACTCTCTCAAATGCCATAGCATCTGATGGAGTTAGCTGTGTATAATGTGATCGCTTTTGCGTGATGTACCCTGTAAAGGATCCGTTACTTGATATTTGGCATTATCGCCGTCATAACAAGTAGCAACGGGGTTTTTATTCATTTAGCTCAGATGCAAAGGCCGCACCAATAATGCAGTGCACCACTAGCTAAATAACTACAACAAAATACAAATAAGGAAAATAAAATGGCTAAGGGGCAATCTCTACAAGACCCATTCTTAAATGCACTACGTCGTGAGCGCATTCCAGTATCCATCTACCTTGTGAACGGAATTAAGCTTCAAGGTCAGATTGAATCCTTTGATCAATTTGTGATCTTACTGAAAAACACAGTCAATCAAATGGTGTATAAGCATGCGATTTCAACGGTTGTTCCTGCACGTGCAGTGAGCCACCATACTGCTGAGCCACGCACTGGGTCTGATCGTCCATCAGACAAATCAGAAGAGTAATTCTCTGATTAGTATTATTTACTTACAAAGGAGTTGGTTGCTTGTTTGACCGTTACGAAGCCGGTGAGCGAGCGGTACTTGTTCATATCAACTTCACGCAAAAGGGTGAGTGGGATGATCTCAGCGAGTGTGAAATGCTGGTTTCTTCTGCTGGAGTGTCGACACTGCAAATTATTACTGGCAGCCGTCAAACTCCACACCCTAAATATTATGTCGGTGAGGGTAAAGCCCAAGAGATAGCGCATGCGGTTCAACTTGTTGAAGCGGATGTGGTGATCTTCAACCACGCCCTTTCTCCTGCCCAAGAACGTAATCTTGAACAACTATGCCAATGTCGAGTGATTGACCGTACTGGCCTCATCCTCGATATTTTTGCCCAACGAGCACGAACCCATGAAGGGAAGTTGCAAGTAGAGCTGGCACAATTACGCCACATCTCTACGCGATTAATTCGTGGTTGGACGCACCTTGAGCGACAAAAAGGCGGTATAGGCTTACGTGGACCTGGTGAAACGCAGCTAGAAACCGACAGACGTTTATTGCGTGAACGTATTAAAGCGATATTACGCCGCTTAGAGAAAGTCGCTAAGCAGCGAGAACAAGGACGCCGAGCTCGAAATCGAGCTGAGATTCCCACCATATCGCTAGTGGGTTATACCAATGCGGGGAAATCAACGTTATTTAATCGCATTACTGAAGCTGGGGTTTATGCAGCCGATCAACTGTTTGCAACCCTAGATCCTACCTTGCGGAAAATCGAATTGGCGGACGTTGGTACTGCCGTTCTCGCTGACACCGTAGGATTTATTCGTCATCTGCCGCACGATTTAGTTGCAGCATTTAAAGCCACGTTACAAGAAACTCAAGAAGCTGACATTTTGTTACATGTTGTTGATGCCAGTGATGAGCGTTTTCGTGAGAATATCAAAGCCGTCCATGATGTATTAGAAGAGATTGACGCCCATGAGGTGCCAACGCTTGTCGTCATGAACAAGATCGATAATCTAGAAGGCCAACAACCTCGCATCGAAAAAGATGATGAGGGAATACCGAGAACCGTGTGGTTATCAGCCATGGATGGACAGGGTATTGATCTGCTTTTCGAAGCATTGACAGAGCGATTAGCGAGTCAAGTCATTCAATATCAATTGTGTATTCCACCACTGCACCAAGGTCGCATTCGTAGTGCATTTTCACAAATGAAATGTATTCAACAAGAAGAATATGATCCAGATGGTAATTTGTTGATTAACATTCGTATGCAGCAAGTTGATTGGTTTAGACTAGAAAAAAGAGAAGAAGCAGTTTTGCGTGACTTTATAGTTACTTAAAGGACTGCTACAGTATAACGTCATATCAAATGATGGAGCTTTCTAATGGCGTGGAATGAGCCCGGTAATAACAACGGCAACAATGGCCGCGATAATGACCCTTGGGGTAATAATCGTGGTGACAAAAACAAAGGTGGCCGTGATCAAGGACCGCCAGATTTGGATGAGGTTTTCAATAAACTGAGCCAGAAACTGGGCGGACGATTTGGTAAGAAAGGCGGTAAAGGCCCTTCATTCTCTGGTGGTAGCGCAATTGGCTTTGGAGTCATTGCTGCAATCGCAGTTGCGGTGTGGTTCTTTTCTGGTTTCTATACGATTGGTGAAGCTGAGCGTGGCGTCGTGCTGCGTTTAGGTAAGTATGATCGCATCGTTGATCCAGGTTTGAACTGGCGTCCTCGCTTTGTTGATGAGGTGACGGCCGTTAACGTACAAGCGATTCGCTCACTACGTGCATCGGGTTTGATGCTAACCAAAGATGAAAACGTGGTCACTGTTGGCATGGATGTACAATATCGCGTGTCTGATCCATACAAGTACTTGTATCGTGTGACTAATGCTGACGATAGCTTACGCCAAGCAACTGACTCAGCATTACGTGCCGTGGTTGGTGATTCTTTGATGGACAGTATCTTAACCAGTGGCCGTCAGCAAATTCGTCAAAGTACCCAAACGACCTTGAATCAAATCATTGATAGCTATGATATGGGCTTAATGATTGTCGATGTCAACTTCCAGTCGGCTCGTCCGCCAGAGCAAGTGAAAGATGCGTTCGATGATGCGATTGCGGCGCGAGAAGATGAAGAGCGTTTCATTCGTGAATCTGAAGCGTATAAGAACGAAATCCTGCCTAAAGCAACAGGCCGAGCAGAACGTTTGAAGAAAGAAGCGCAAGGTTATACAGAACGTACGATTAACGAAGCATTGGGTCAAGTGGCACAGTTTGAAAAACTGCTCCCTGAGTATCAAGCCGCGCCAGATGTGACACGTAATCGTCTCTACCTAGATACCATGGAAGAAGTGTATTCAAACACATCTAAAGTGCTAATTGATTCAGAATCCAGTGGCAATATGCTTTATCTACCGTTGGATCGAATTACAGGCCAAGACAGTAAGAATGACACCAAACGTCAAGATAAATCATCATCAACCTATGATCAGATAGAGCTTGATTCACCAACCAGCAGTGATACAGGTAATACACCGTCTCGCTCTAGCAATACACGTCAAGGGAGATACTAGTAATGCGTAAGTTAATGATCCCAGTATTAGTGATTGCACTGGTATTGATGTTGATGTCGCTGTTTGTGATTCCTGAAGGTGAGCGCGGTATCGTTGTCCGTTTCGGTCGTATTCTGAAAGATAACAATGAAATTGCTCGAATCTACGAACCGGGTTTGCATTTTAAAATGCCACTGTTTGATCGAGTAAGAACGTTAGATGCACGTATCCAAACAATGGATGGCCGCTCTGACCGTTTCGTGACTTCAGAGAAAAAAGATGTGATCATCGATACCTATGTCAAATGGCGTATTGAAGACTTTGGTCAATACTACTTGGCAACGGGGGGTGGCAATGCATTGACGGCACAAGCACTGTTAGAGCGTAAAGTGACAGACATTCTTCGTTCTGAAATCGGTTCTCGTGAAATCAAACAAATTGTTTCAGGCCCACGTAATAAAGATGTCTTGCCTGAAAGTGCTGATGATGAAGTCGTCACAACTGAGGCTGCGAAACAAGCATTGGAAATCGATGGTCAGCGTGACCAAGTGATGGAAAATGTGTTGGAAGATACACGTAAAGGCGCACTGAAAGATTTAGGTGTGAGAGTGGTTGATTTCCGTATTAAGAAAATCAACTTACCAGATGAGATCAGTGAATCTATCTATCGCCGTATGCGTGCTGAACGTGAATCAGTAGCTCGTAAACACCGTTCTCAAGGTCGTGAAAAAGCCGAAGTCATTCGTGCTCAAGCTGAACTTGAAGTGGCGACTATCTTAGCGGAAGCGGATAAAACGGCTCGCGTAACTCGCGGTGATGCTGATGCTAAAGCAGCGAAGATTTACTCAGATGTGTACAGTAAAGATCCTGAGTTTTACGGGTTCTTACGTTCGCTGAAAGCCTATGAGAAATCATTTAGCGAGAAGAGTGATATCTTGGTGCTTGATCCTAAGAGTGATTTCTTCAAGTACATGAATAACACCAAAGGTTTGACAACGAAATAATTGACCGTTGTTTATTCAAAGGCTCCTTCAGGGAGCCTTTGTCGTTTATTGGCTTTAAGAGAGAAGGCACTATGTCGAATTCAATCTGGCTTGCTGTGGGGCTGGTGTTAATTGCAGAAGGTATTGGACCGTTAATCGCCCCTAATGGCTGGAGAAAGATGGTGGCAGAGCTCAGCCAGCAGCCCGATCATCAACTGCGCCGCATCGGTGGCTGTCTCGTCGTTGCAGGGGGCATCATTGCGTACTACTTCGCACGATAGTGATGCACAATAGCGCGGTAACCGATTTATTATCAGTTTATCACTATCAGTATCATCACTATCAATAGTGAGGTGGTGGAGTCTCTTCTGATGGATCCGCTAAATGTGAGGCGTCCATATTTTTGACTTTACCAGCCACATATTTCATTTGGTCTTGCATTTTCGTCAGCATGAGCTGCTGTGTTGATAATGCTTGATTGAGTTCATCAATGGTTTGTTCTTGGAAAGCAAGTTGGCATTCCAAGTCACTAACACGCTGTTCTAATTGCTGAATATACTTATCGTTCATAACTAATCGTCGAGTTTCCAAGCTTGAGCAATCCCTGCAGAGCTTCCGGTAATAATTCGTTGCTGATGATCAAAGGCCGCATCATACACCACCGCAGTGGGTGGGCGAGCATCTTTTAGCGGTTCTACTTCGAATCCTTGCTGTTTTTTACCACTTTGAGTATCCCAAACCGCGACTTGGCTTGAAGGATTCCCTGTCACAAGCAACCTGCCATCATCAGAAAAACGCGCCGTAGAGAAAATCAATTGTCGTGAAAAACTGCGCAATTTCGCCTGTTCCTTACCCGAGGAGAGATCCCAAATAATGGATTGATTACCACCATCGGAGGTAAAGGCTAATTTTCCCTCTCGCTGCAGCGCTACTCGATTCACCCGCTGCTCATGTTCAAACGATCGTAAAATTTGCCCACTTTGCGTATCCCAAAGGTAGGCAAAATAATCATTACCTCCTGTCAGAGCAAAGCGGCCATTGGGCGATAGGGCGACAGAATTCACTTTTTCTCGATGAGCAAGGAACTCTAGTCGACGTCCAGTGACTAAATCGACGTAAATCGCTTTACCATTGGATAAACCGAGTAGAACTTGTTTTCCGTTATTGGCAATGTCAATGTCTCGGATCAGCCCATCGGAGATGGACCACAAACCTTGAGCTTGTGTCCAACCTAAGTCCCATACGGCAAAGTTAATTTGGCTAGCGGTCACGGCAAAACGGCCATTATCGGAGAGTCGAATATGAGAAACGGTATTGGCTTGTGGGTCTTGAGGTCCCAATTCGGCTAAGGTTTTGTTTTGTTCAAGATCCCATAGAACGAGTTGTCTTTGTTTGGAATAGAGTAGCGCAAAACGACCATCGCGGCTTAAACCGAAACTGGTCGAACCGTTTGGTTCTATATCCCAACGTTGTACATCGCTGTTAGAGAAAAAACAGCCATTTAACATCAAGATGACAATGCAACCTAGGATTGAATGAGAAATTATTCGCATCAAGTCTAATTATCCGCTTTGAGTGTAAAGACAATCTATCAACATATCGCTATATTGGTACAACTCTGTTTAGCGCACCAGTTTTTCACCGAAATTTGTGCGTAATAACAAAAGGTTTGCCTACAAATTGGAGAAATAAATGAAATCATTGTTTAAAGTGTCACTGCTTGCGGCAACCGTCATGCTTGCAGTTGGCTGCCAGAAAGATGAAGCCCCGAAAACTGAAGCAGCACCTGCAGCAGAACAAGTACAAACGGAAGCGGGAAAAACGGTTCACTTTAAAACAGAAGATGACAAAGCGGCTTACGCGATTGGCGTCTCTTTTGCAAATTACCTCAGCACCAGCATTGAAAAACCAGCCGAAATTGGTATCAATCTGAATAAAGATCTGGTTCTAAAAGGGATTGAACATGTCTTCGCGGGCAATGCTGAGTTGAGTGAAGAAGAGACACGTGCAGCGCTAGAAGCTCTAGATAAACGCGTTTCTGAAACCATGCAAGCGAAAGCCGCTGAAAAAGCGGCTGCTGCTGAAAAAGCTGGTGACGAATTCCGCGCTGAATTTGAAAAACAAGATGGCGTAAAGAAAACTGAATCTGGTTTACTGTACCAAGTACTGACGCCAGCAAAAGGTGAGTCACCAAAAGAGACCGATACTGTTCAAGTTCATTACAAAGGGACACTGGCTGACGGTACTCAATTTGATAGCTCGTATGATCGTGGTGAGCCAGCGACATTCCCACTCAATCGGGTTATTCCTGGTTGGACAGAAGGTGTGCAACTGATGCAAGTGGGAGCAAAATACAAGTTTGTTATCCCGCCGCAACTGGCTTACGGCGAGCAAGATACGCCGACTATTCCAGCAAACTCAACACTTGTGTTTGAAGTGGAGTTACTAAAAATTGATAACGGTAGCGATGCGGCTAAATAATATCAGCCATTGTTGAACCGTTGTAACCAGCTCAAAGGCCTGATGAATCAGGCCTTTTCTGTCTCTAACGACTCACTAATTAGTTGTTCTAAATCACTTGTTAGTGACTTAACAGAGTTTTCGATTAAAATTTTCTGATAAACTTACGTCAATTTGTTGATTTTTCGCTCTAAGGCTAGATAACAGTGACAACGACAGAAACTCTAAACGCGGATATGTTGCTTGAAATGGAATCCGTGCACGTGATGCCATTTAGTGATCACGATAAAATCATTCTTCGATCTTATGAAGCTGTGGTTGACGGTATCGCCAGCCTGATTGGTCCTTTTTGTGAGATCGTTCTGCACTCATTGGAAGATCTCAATACCTCGGCGATTAAAATTGCCAATGGTGAAAACACGGGACGTCAAGTGGGTTCCCCGATCACCGATCTTGCACTGCGTATGTTGAAAGATATTGAAGGATCGGAGCGTAACTTCTCACGATCGTATTTCTCTCGCGCCAAGGGTGGTGTGTTGATGAAATCGATTACGGTCGCGATTCGTAATGGTGATAACCGAGTCATTGGCTTACTTTGTATCAACGTCAATTTAGATGCTCCGTTCTCACAAGTTCTGCAATCATTCATGCCGACTCAGGAAGCTCAGGAAGCCGCCTCATCGGTTAACTTTGCCAGTGATGTTGAAGAGCTGGTGGATCAGACGGTAGAGCGTACAATTGAAGAGATCAACGCCGATAAATCAGTGTCTAACAATACCAAGAATCGTCAGATTGTGATGGAGTTGTACGACAAAGGCATTTTTGACATCAAAGATGCGATTAACCGCGTAGCTGATCGGCTCAATATCTCTAAACATACTGTCTATCTCTACATTCGCCAACGCAAGACCGGAGACGAATGTTAGTGGAGCCAGTATTGAGTTACACATTATTGGTCAATGGCTCAGTGTATGGCACACAGGCAGCGCGTAGTGCTTATCTGTTTGCCTGTGCATTGCTAGAAAAAGGGCATTCACTCAAGCAAGTATTTTTTTATCAAGATGGTGTTTTCAATGGCTCTGCGATCACCGCGCCTGCGAACGATGAGTTTGATCTTGTGAAAGCATGGCAGAAGCTGTCTACTGAACACCATGTACGCTTAGAAACCTGTGTTGCTGCAGCGTTACGTCGTGGCATTATCAGTGAAAATGAAGCTCAGCAACACCAGCTCACTGCGCATAATTTGGCACAAGGTTTTGCACAAACTGGGTTAGGAAGCTTAGCTGAAGCGTTATTAACTCAAGATCGAGTGGTACAGTTTTGAAAAAAATCGGTTTTGTTTTTCATTCTTCGCCTCATTCTAGTTCGGCTGGAAGAGAAGGGCTGGATGCTGTACTGGCAGCCTCTGCCTATTGTGATGCGATCTCACTCTTTTTTGTTGGGCTTGGGGTGACGCAAATCGTCGCCAACCAATCACCGCAACAACTGCTTAGCCGTGATTACATCAGTGCGTTTAAACTGCTTGAGTTATACGATATTGAACACCTTTATCTGTGTGAGCAAAGCGTTGAAGAGTTGGGGTTAGCATCGGCTCAATGGGTAATTGATGTTGAAAAAAAATCGCCTCAGCAAATCGCTCAGTTACTTCACGAGTGCGATCAAGTACTAACTTTCTAAGGTGTACCTATGCTGCATATTGTAAAAGACACGGCAAAACTGGCCTTAGCGCAGCGTTATTGTTTGGCTGAGGATAGTATTATCTTGGTTGAAGAAGCGGTTTATATGAGTAACCCTAGTGCGGGCTCTTTTTTACTACTCAACGATCTGAACAGGGTTTATGTCTTACTTGAGGATCTCTGCGCGCGTGGTGTGCAGGATCTCTGCTCAGTACAAATTACCAAAGTGGATTTCTCTGGTTTGGTTGAACTTACTACTAATCATGAAAAATCAATCACTTGGTAGGTTTTTTTATCACTATTACCCACCCTTTACTTATGGTGGTTAAAAAAGATCTGTATATTTCTTGACACACCTCTCACTGCTGCATAGAATTTTGCGTCCCTATTTGTACTAAGTGCACTAGGGACTAGATTTTTCACAAAGCTTACTTTAAGTAAATTCAGGAGCTAGTTAATGGCAACTATTAACCAGTTGGTCCGCAATCCTCGTGTAAAGCAAGTTGTTAAAAGCAACGTGCCAGCACTAGAAGCGTGCCCACAAAAACGTGGTGTATGTACACGTGTTTACACTACTACACCTAAAAAACCTAACTCAGCACTTCGTAAAGTATGTCGTGTTCGTCTAACGAACGGCTTCGAAGTGACTTCGTACATCGGCGGTGAAGGTCACAACCTTCAAGAGCACTCAGTTGTTCTTATCCGTGGCGGTCGTGTAAAAGACCTTCCAGGTGTGCGTTACCACACAATCCGTGGTGCACTTGACTGTGCAGGCGTAAACGACCGTAAACAAGCTCGTTCTAAATACGGTGTGAAACGTCCTAAATCTTAATGGATTTCCGTTAAGTAAGGCCAAACACTAAATTATTTAATTTTTGAAGAAACTGAAAAGTTTTGGATAACCTGAAAAAGACAACGGAGAATATCCATGCCACGTCGTCGCGTTATTGGTCAGCGTAAGATCCTTCCAGATCCAAAGTTCAAGTCTGAACTGCTGGCAAAATTCGTTAACATTCTTATGGTTGACGGTAAAAAATCTACTGCAGAGAAAATTGTTTACACTGCACTAGACACTATGGCTGAGAAATCTGGCAAAGGTCACTTAGCTGTATTTGAAGAAGCTCTTGAAAACGTACGTCCAGCGGTCGAAGTTAAATCTCGCCGCGTGGGTGGTTCAACTTACCAAGTGCCAGTAGAAGTACGTCCGGTTCGCCGTAACGCACTTGCTATGCGTTGGGTAGTTGATGCTGCGCGTAAGCGTGGTGAAAAATCTATGGCTGCTCGCCTAGCTGCTGAAATGCTAGACGCGTCAGAAAATAAAGGTACTGCTGTTAAGAAACGTGAAGACGTTCACCGTATGGCAGAAGCGAACAAAGCATTCGCTCATTACCGCTGGTAATACCTTCTGTGCTGCGAGGTTCTCTCGCAGCACATTTTCATACTCTAAGGATTACCTTAGTAAGAGGATACAATCGTGGCTCGGAAAACTCCTATTGAGCGCTACCGCAACATCGGTATCTGTGCTCATGTAGATGCAGGTAAAACAACCACTACTGAGCGTATTCTGTTCTACACTGGCCTTTCTCACAAAATCGGCGAAGTTCACGATGGTGCTGCAACCATGGACTGGATGGAGCAGGAGCAAGAACGTGGTATCACTATCACTTCTGCTGCTACGACAACCTTCTGGCGTGGTATGGAAGCACAGTTCCAAGATCATCGCGTAAACATCATTGATACCCCAGGACACGTTGACTTTACAATTGAAGTAGAGCGTTCACTTCGTGTGCTTGATGGTGCAGTGGTTGTATTCTGTGGCTCATCTGGTGTTGAACCCCAGTCTGAAACTGTATGGCGTCAAGCTGACAAATACGGTGTTCCTCGCATGGTGTTCGTTAACAAAATGGACCGTGCTGGCGCAGACTTTTTACGCGTTGTAAACCAAATTAAACATCGTCTTGGTGCGACTCCTGTTCCTATTCAATTAAATATTGGTGCGGAAGAAGAGTTCAAAGGTGTCATCGACCTTATCAAGATGAAAGCCATCAACTGGAATGAAGCCGATCAAGGCATGACGTTTACTTACGAAGACATTCCAGAAGATATGCTTGAGTTGGCCGAAGAATGGCACAACAACCTAGTAGAAGCGGCAGCGGAAGCTAGTGAAGAGTTAATGGAAAAGTATCTTGAAGACGGCGAGCTGACAGAAGCGGAAATCAAACAAGCGCTACGGACTCGTACCATTAACAATGAAATCGTATTGGCCACTTGTGGTAGTGCCTTTAAAAATAAAGGCGTACAAGCGGTATTGGATGCGGTTGTTGAATATTTGCCTTCACCGGTAGATGTACCAGCCATTAAAGGCGTGGATGAAAACGAGAACGAAGTAGAACGTCACGCTGACGACAACGAACCATTCTCGGCACTTGCATTTAAGATTGCCACTGACCCATTTGTTGGCACATTGACTTTCATGCGAGTTTACTCTGGTGTGGTGAACTCTGGCGATGCCGTTTACAACTCAGTGAAACAGAAAAAAGAACGTTTTGGTCGTATCGTACAGATGCATGCCAACAAACGTGAAGAGATTAAAGAAGTTCGTGCTGGCGATATTGCGGCTGCGATCGGCTTAAAAGATGTCACGACAGGCGATACGCTGTGTAACCCAGACTACAAAGTGGTTCTTGAGCGCATGGAATTCCCTGAGCCAGTGATTCAAATTGCGGTAGAGCCTCGCTCTAAAGCTGACCAAGAAAAAATGGGTATTGCGCTAGGTAAACTGGCGGCGGAAGACCCATCTTTCCGTGTCGAAACCGATAAGGAAACAGGTCAAACGTTGATCTCTGGTATGGGTGAGCTTCACCTAGACATCATTGTTGATCGCATGAAGCGTGAGTTCAGTGTGGACTGTAACGTTGGTAAACCACAAGTGGCTTACCGCGAAACTATCCGTGGAAAAGCGGAAGTAGAAGGCAAGTTCGTTCGTCAATCTGGTGGTCGTGGTCAATATGGTCACGTTTGGCTTAAGATTGAACCTGCGGAACTCGGTGAAGGCTTTGTCTTTGTCGACGAAATCGTTGGTGGTGTGATTCCTAAGGAATACATCAGCTCGGTTGCGAAAGGTATCGAAGAGCAAATGAACAACGGTGTGTTAGCTGGTTATCCGATTCTGGATGTGAAAGCGACATTATTCGATGGTTCATATCATGATGTCGACTCAAGTGAGATGGCGTTTAAGATTGCTGGTTCGATGGCGTTCAAGAAAGGTGCTTTAGAAGCGCAGCCTGTTCTTCTTGAACCAATGATGAAAGTTGAAGTAACTACTCCAGAAGATTGGATGGGTGATGTTGTGGGTGACTTAAACCGTCGTCGCGGCATGATTGAAGGTATGGATGAAGGCCATGCAGGCCTTAAGATTATCCATGCTAGAGTCCCTCTATCGGAAATGTTTGGTTATGCAACAGACTTACGGTCTGCCACTCAGGGTCGCGCCTCTTACTCCATGGAGTTTGCAGAGTACGCTGATGTGCCAAAAAATGTTGCAGAAGCAATCATTGCAGAACGTGGTTAACTGTTATTTGTTTAATAACGAATCTATTGCGCTGATGAGAGTTGGCGCATAAAATAGCAATTTCTGGCGCGTCTTGAGCTATATGTGACTCAAGACGAATCATAACTAGGAAGGAACACGATCGTGTCTAAAGCAAAATTTGAACGTACGAAACCGCACGTAAACGTTGGTACTATCGGCCACGTTGACCACGGTAAAACAACTCTAACTGCTGCTATCTGTACTACACTTGCAAAAGTGTACGGTGGTGAAGCGAAAGACTTCGCATCTATCGATAACGCTCCAGAAGAG
>NZ_CAWNTB010000181.1:0-19384 GCF_963877065.1 Vibrio sp. V01_P9A10T6 | reverse complement strand
AAGCAGAATGGTTGACATACTAACTCATCATTATCCAACTTACTGTTTAGCATGAGTTACCTCACTATCCATTATGAAAAAACTGCATGATAATTTCTGTAATTTGTTCTTTATGACCCAGATCAAATTATGTAGAATGTGCGCCATATTACGGTGACGAAAACGTTTGCTTTTGGTCGTTGTGTGGTTTTTTTGAAACTTTCAGTAAAATCTGAGTCAGGAGATACAGATGCTTAAGCGTGATATGAACATCGCAGATTACGATGCGGACCTGTTCGCAGCTATTCAAGAAGAGACTCTTCGTCAGGAAGAACACATTGAACTTATCGCTTCGGAAAACTACACAAGTCCACGTGTAATGGAAGCGCAAGGTTCACAGCTCACCAATAAATACGCTGAAGGTTACCCAGGTAAACGCTATTACGGTGGTTGTGAGTTTGTCGATAAAGTAGAAACACTGGCGATTGAACGTGCGTGTGAACTGTTTGGCGCAGACTATGCGAACGTGCAGCCGCATTCTGGCTCACAAGCAAACAACGCGGTTTATATGGCGTTGCTTAACGCAGGTGATACCGTATTAGGAATGAGCTTGGCACACGGTGGTCATTTGACTCACGGTTCTCCTGTCAACTTTTCCGGTAAGCTGTACAACATCATTCCTTATGGCATTGATGCAAAAGGTCAAATTAACTACGAAGAGATGGAAGCATTAGCGGTTGAGCATCAGCCAAAAATGATCATCGGTGGCTTCTCTGCTTATTCACAAGTTTGCGACTGGAAAAGAATGCGTGAAATTGCTGATAAAGTGGGCGCTTACTTGTTCGTTGATATGGCGCATGTAGCTGGTTTGATTGCGGCGGGTGTTTACCCTACCCCTGTTCCTCATGCCCACGTAGTGACGACCACTACCCACAAAACATTGGCAGGTCCTCGTGGTGGCCTTATTCTTTCGAATGCAGGTGAAGACTTATATAAGAAGCTTAACTCAGCCGTATTCCCTGGTGGTCAAGGTGGTCCTTTAATGCACGTTATCGCAGGTAAAGCGGTCGCGTTTAAAGAAGCTCTAGAACCAGAGTTCAAAGAGTATCAAAAACGCGTAGTCGCCAATGCGAAAGCGATGGTGGCCGAGTTTTTGGCTCGTGGTTACAACATTGTTTCAGGTTCCACAGAAAATCACCTGTTCCTTGTCGATTTGATCGATAAAAATATTACAGGTAAAGATGCTGATGCGGCATTGGGTGCGGCTAACATTACAGTGAACAAAAACTCTGTACCGAATGATCCGCGTAGCCCATTTGTGACCTCTGGCATCCGCGTGGGTTCTCCATCAATTACTCGCCGTGGTTTTACTGAAGCTGATGCGAAAGCACTAGCTGGATGGATGTGTGATATTTTGGACAACATGGGTGATGAATCTGTTATCCAAGCAACGAAGGCAAAAGTGTTAGAAATTTGTAAGCGTTTGCCTGTATACGCGTAGTTTTACGCACAATAAAATAAAGCTCCTAATATTCAGGAGCTTTTTTATTTGGTCATTATTTATTTTATTGAGCGCCAATAAAAAGTGTGGTCTCTTGCTGTTGAATGTGTTCTGCAGAACTATTTTGCAATGCTGAGCAATGTGCCTGACTTACATTGAAAAGAGTAATATTTAGTGCTCTCGTTAAATTTGCCTAAACCTTCACCATCACAATACTCAATATTAATATTGCGCATAGTATCAAGTGTCTTTTCGCTATTTAAGGCAAACTTAGAGCCGTCAGCGCAGACAATACGAACGCGGCCATCATCACTCACAGAGTAAATGTTGACTTCAGTATTACAAAGCTCAAAGGAGGCTTCACGATAGTTATCTTGCTGAGTATTAGACGCACAACCAGCCATTAAAGTGGCTGTAACAAGTGCTAATGTACTGATCGTTTTCATATTAATAAATCCCTAGCTTTGTTATCTATTTTCTATGTCGTTAGCCTATAGAACATAGAATCAATATTCAAGCTTCAATCATTAACCGAGCAGAGTCTCAAAAACCGATGAGTGAACATCGGCTTGATTGAACTTGTGCTGTGTGGTTATTTCACTTCTAGCCCTTTGGCTTGCATATCCGCATGATAGGAGGAACGTACGAACGGGCCACAGGCGGCGTGAGTAAATCCAAGCTCTAGTGCGATCTCTTTAAGTTCGTCAAATTCAGACGGTGGAACGTAGCGTTCAACTGGCAGGTGATGGCGACTCGGTGCTAAATATTGACCAAGAGTAAGCATTGTGACGTCGTGAGCTCGAAGATCTTTCAATACTTCCACTATCTCTTCTTTTGTTTCACCAAGCCCCATCATGATGCCTGATTTGGTAGGGATACTTGGATGTTGTTGCTTGAATTTCTTCAACAGTTCCAGTGACCATTTATAGTTTGCCCCAGGACGCGCCTTACGATATAGGCGTGGCGCGGTTTCTAAGTTGTGGTTAAACACATCCGGTGGGTTATCTTTGAGTAGTTCAAGGGCGATATCCATTCGGCCACGAAAATCCGGTACTAACGTTTCGATACGGATCTCTGGGTTTAATGCTCGAATTTCACGGTTACAGTCGGCAAAATGTTGGGCACCACCATCACGTAGGTCATCACGGTCAACTGAGGTGATAACCACGTATTTCAACTTCATATCCTTAATGGTTTGCGCCAGTTTTTGTGGTTCGTTTGTCTCTGGGGCATTTGGCCGTCCATGAGCAACGTCACAAAATGGGCACCGTCTTGTGCAGATGGCGCCTAAAATCATAAAGGTGGCGGTTCCGTGGTTAAAGCATTCTGCTAGGTTAGGGCAAGACGCTTCTTCACACACCGAATGGAGATTATTTTTACGCATTGCCGATTTGATCTCTTGGATGCGTTGGCTATCACTCGGCAGCTTAATTTTCATCCACTCGGGCTTACGCAAAACTTCTTTTTGTTCGGCGGCTGGCATATTTTTTACAGGAATTAATGCCATTTTATCAGCGTCGCGGTATTTAACGCCTTTTTCCATTTGGATCGGTTTGCTCATGCTTTTTACCTTTGAAGAGGTGCTTCTGTGCTGAATTCTACTTGCTCGTAAGCCAATATGTTAACGAGTTCTATTATAAGTTGTTTTTCTACGGTTTGTAGTTCTGTCGGGCCGCCCAGTTCACTGACTTGGGCCATTTCTAAACCCTGATAGCCACAAGGGTTAATGCGTAGGAAAGGGGAGAGATCCATGTTGACGTTTAGCGCTAAACCATGAAACGAACAACCTTTACGGATCCGTAACCCAAGAGAGCAGATTTTTTTCCCTTTGACATAGACACCAGGGGCATCTGGTCTTGCGGCTGAGTCAATACGGTATGCTTGCAAGGTATTGATCACGATCTGTTCAATTTTGGTCACTAACTCTCTTACACCTAATTTTTTGCGGCGTAAATCGATCAAGAAATAAGCCACTAGTTGGCCTGGACCATGGTAGGTAACTTGGCCGCCTCGGTCACTTTGTACCACTGGAATATCGCCAGTATTGAGAAGATGCTCAGCTTTACCTGCTTGGCCTTGGGTAAAAACTGGTTGATGTTCGACAAGCCAAATCTGATCCGGTGTGCTTTCGGTTCTTGTATCGGTAAATTCATGCATAGCTTCCCATACAGGAAGGTATTCTTGGCGACCCAGACGTTTTACAACAAGCGAATTTAACATCAGCGTGACTCATCTACCGTATAAATAAAGTTTTTGGATTATAAACTTCTTCCAGCGAATGGACTACTAATGAGGACGATAAATTTGTCCTTAGTGTGATGGGGTATATGCTAGCTATATGATTTATATTAAAAAAGCAGCCTAAGCTGCTTTCAAAAAAAATTGAATAAATCAAAAAATGAGAGGCTAGGCATCTCAATCACGGTTTTTGGGCTACAGAACCATACGTACGATATCGATCTCGCCTAGCTCTTTGTACAGTATTTCAACTTGCTCGATAGAGGTGGCGGTAATGTTAATCGATAAGGAGTGATAAGTCCCTTTTGCACTGGGTTTAACTCGTGGGCTGTAATCACCTGGAGCGTGACGTTGGATAACTTCAAGAACCTTCTCTGGAAGTTCGGGCTTTGCGTGGCCCATCACCTTGTAGGTAAATGAACAAGGAAACTCGAGTAAGTCTTTGAGTTTTGCATCAGAGTTGATAGTCAGCATAATGGAAACTCCCGTTGATAATTCGATTAGCGGTGGCGAATACTACAGCGAATGTTGATGGAACTCAATAATCACAAAGCCGCGGTAAGGCGGCTTTGTTTTATCTTCTACAAGGGATATCAGAATAACCCTTTGAAAAGCAATATAATGTAGTCCCAAAGACGGCTAAATATGCTGCCTTCATCAACATTTTCTAATGCCAAAAGAGGGTATTCAGCCACGTCTTTGCCATCAAGCTGGTAGTAAAGCTTACCGACCACATCACCTTGGCTTATTGGCGCTCTGAGCTCTTTTTCAAGAACAAAGCTTGCGCTGAGATCCTTCGCTTGACCGCGAGGGAGTGTAACGTAAGTATCTTCATTGACACCAAGCGCCACTTTATCTTTGTCACCCATCCAGATTTTTTCTTCGACGAATGTTTCACCTGCTTTGTGTGGCGCAACGGTTTCGAAGAATCTAAAGCCATAGCTCAGAAGTTTTTTGCTTTCTGATTTACGAGCATTTTCATCTTTGGTCCCCATAACCACAGCAACGAGGCGCATTTTCCCTTCCGTTGCAGAGCTAACTAAACTGTACCCAGCATTACTCGTATGACCGGTTTTAATACCATCTACGTTCATACTTTTATCCCACAGCAAACCATTTCGGTTGTACTGGGTAATCCCGTTATAGGTATATTTCTGCTCTGAATAAATACGGTACTCGTTTGGTACATCACGAATCAACGCTTGACCTAGTAGCGCCATGTCATATGGAGTTGAATAGAGATTTGGGTTATCTAGACCGTGTACGTTAGCAAAGTGCGTATTGCTCATTTTTAGTGAACTTGCCCACGCATTCATTAGGTCAACAAAAGCGTCTTCTGAGCCAGCAATGTGTTCAGCCATCGCCACGCAAGCGTCATTACCAGACTGAATGATGATACCTTTGTTCAGTTCTTCTACGGTAACGGTGGTGCCGACTTCAATAAACATTTTAGAAGAGTCAGGGAAGTTTTTAGCCCACGCATTTTTACTGACCACCACTTTATCTTGTGGAGAGATATTGCCACGTTTAAGTTCTTGGCCAATCACGTAGCTGGTCATCATTTTCGTCAAACTTGCAGGTGAAAGTTTGGTGTTCATCTCTTTTTCTGCCAGCACTTTACCTGAATGGTAGTCCATCAACACATAGCCTTTAGCGGCAATTTGAGGAGCATCAGGTATCACGATAGGCGCAGAAAATACTGAGCTAGTAAAGGTTGCAGAAAGCGCAATAGAAGACGCTAGAATCGGTTTTAAGAATGTGTGTTTTTTCATGAGGAATGCAAATTATCTTATTAACTGTCCATATCTTAACAGAAACGACCTATCAAACCAGAGCTTGAATCAAGATCACTGGATTTGATAAGTCACTGAGTGACGGGTTGCGCTTTGATGAAGGCGGTCTCGTAACCGAGTAATTTAACTTTTTCTAGCGTTTGTTGAGTCAGGGCATCGTCATTAAATGGCCCTAAAAATACGCGATGACTGCCATTCACACTGTCTACAAAGCTTTCAACCGTCAATGTTTGACTCAATTGTTCGGATAAAGTTCGTATTCTTTGCTCTGATTTTGCAGAGGCAACTTGGATGAGATATTGAGCCTTCTTTTTCTGTGGTGACGTCGTGATGGGTTTATCGATGGTGATGACTTCGATAGCCACATTCGCAGTCCCGGTTTGAACTACACCCAATTTGTAAGCGGCAGCGTAACTTAAATCAATAATTCGTCCCTCATGAAAGGGACCGCGATCGTTTACCCGAACGATCGCAGTTTTTTTGTTATCTAAATTCGTTACTTTAACGTAGCTGGGTAACGGCAACGTTTTATGGGCGGCCGTCATCGAATACATGTCGTAGATTTCACCGTTGGATGTCAGATGTCCATGAAACTTTTTTCCATACCACGAGGCTTGGCCTTTCTCTGTAAATCCTTTGGCCTCTTTGACAATGGTGTAGTTTATGCCTCTCAAAGTGTAATTCTTGTTGCCGCCCAAACTATAGGGTTCGTATTGCGGATGTGCATCTTCAATATGCTCAACCGAGAGTGGCGTGTTAGGGGCCACGTCGTCTGTTATTGAATAGCGGCTTGAAGAGCTACAACCGATGAGAAATAGACTCGTTAATATAAAGATAAATAGGGAGTTTCTCATGCTTAGGTTGCCTTAGAAAATGCTTTTCGGTGAGTGTGGATAGACATCAGTATGCCAAAGCCAGCCATGAGAGTGACCATGGATGTGCCACCATAGCTGATGAGAGCCAAGGGAACACCAACCACGGGTAAAATACCACTGACCATACCTATGTTTACAAAAACGTAAACAAAGAAGCTGAGTACAATACTTCCTGCCATCATTCGCCCAAAAGCCGTTTGCGCGTTGCTCGCGAGGTATAGACCACGTCCGATGATAAAGAGATAAATAGCGAGTAAACACAAGATGCCAATCATGCCCCACTCTTCAGCAATGACGGCAAAAATGAAGTCGGTGTGCCGCTCAGGTAAGAATTCAAGTTGCGACTGTGTGCCGTGTAGCCATCCTTTTCCTGACAACCCACCAGACCCAATGGCTATTTTACTCTGAATGATATGATAACCTGCACCGAGTGGATCGGATTCCGGATTGAAAAGTGTTCTGACTCGGGTTTTTTGATATTCACGCATCAGAAAGAACCAAAGCACAGGTATGAAGCCACCCAAAGCCACGGCGGCAGAAAAAATGATTCGCCAGCTTATTCCAGATAAGAAAATGACAAAAATGCCGGAGGCTGCAATCAATATTGAAGTGCCAAGATCGGGCTGCTTCGCGATTAGCACGGTAGGGATAAACACCATTAACAGCGAAACGACTAGGGTTTTAAAGGTGGGTGGAAGAGAACGTTTCCCTATGTAGCGAGCGACCATGAGAGGCACTGCGAGTTTAAGCAATTCTGAGGGCTGAAAACGAACAAAGCCTAAATTTAACCAGCGCTGAGCTCCCTTGGACGATTCGCCAAAAAACAGCACGCCGAGCAACAGCAGTACGCCACAGAAAAACATAAAGGGTGCAAGAGACTCATAAGTTCTTGGGGAAATTTGAGCAAGAAAGATCATCACACCAAGAGCCAGTACCATGCGCATGGCTTGGCGATCCATCATAGTTAAGCTCTGACCGCTGGCGCTGTACATCACGACCAGCCCAAACCCCATCAATAACAAAATACCCAGCAGTAATGGCAAGTCGATGTGCAAACGCTCAAAAAGCGCTCGATTTTGTCCTGTTGAAGGATCCAGTTCCATTATTTTTCAGCCTCTTTACCTAGAATGGCGCGGTCAAATATTTTCCTAACAACGGGTCCACCATTGCCAGAACCTCCCCCTGCGTTTTCGAGTACCAGAGTGACAATAAGCTGCGGGTCATCTACAGGCGCAAAGCCTGTGAATAGGGCATGGTCACGGAGGTGTTCGGCTAATTCATCGGCCTTATACACTTGGTTTTCTGCCAAGCCAAACACTTGCGCAGTTCCAGATTTTCCAGCGCTGACATATTTCATATTGGTAAATGAACGCCGTGCGGTTCCTTTTTTGCCGTGGTTTACAAGACGCATGCCATTGATTGCGATGTCCCAGTAGCGTTTCGGCACCCCTTCGATCGGTGGCGAAGTTTCTAATTCTGAAAGCTCTTGCCTGCTAAACTCTTCACCATTTTTGAGCGTCGAACGCAATAAATGCGGCGCAATCACTTTGCCGTGATTAACCAGCACGGAAGTCGCTTTGGCAATTTGCATCGGTGTTGATGTCCAATACCCTTGGCCAATGCCGACCGGAATCGTATCACCTTGATACCAAGGGGTTCGGTGACGTGCCATTTTCCACTCACGCGTTGGCATGTTCGCTTTGCCTTCTTCGTAAATGTCTAAACCTGTATAGTCACCAAAGCCAAATTTCATCATCCAACTAGAGAGACGATCAATACCCAAGTCGTAGGCGATTTGGTAAAAGAAGGTATCGACAGACTCTTCGAGTGCCTTATTAATGTCCACTCGACCATGCCCCCAGCGCAACCAGTCTCGGAAGGGCCGCGTTTTGGAGTTTGGTATTACCCAATAACCAGGATCATTACGTGTTGTTGTTGGGGTTATAACCCCTTCTTGAAGTGCAGCGACGGCAATAAAAGGTTTAATCGTTGAGCCGGGAGGGTAAATACCAAGTGTCGCTCGATTGACTAACGGGCGGTCTGGGTCATTGAGAAGTTCGTTGTAGGCGGCGCTAGAAATACCATGTACGAATGGGTTTGGATCGTAGCTTGGACTTGATGCCATGGTAAGGACACCGTTATCTTTTGGATCGAGCACTACAATTGAACCTCGCCGGCCATCCAACAACTTGTGCACATAAAGCTGCAGATCAATGTCCAAGCTTAATACAATGTCTTTCCCTGCCACGGGAGGGACGTATTTTAAGGTGCGAATGATGCGTCCTCGGCTATTGACCTCAACTTCTTGGTAGCCAGCCGTACCGTGCAGCACATCCTCATAAAAGCGTTCAATCCCCAGTTTGCCAATATCATGAGTGGCTTGGTAATTGGCTGAGCGCTCTTCGCGTTCTAGACGTTCCATATCTCGGTCATTGATTCTGGATACATAACCGATAACATGAGTGAGAACTTCACCATAGGGGTAGTAGCGCTTTAAGCTTGCGCTTACTGATACACCGGGAAACTTGTGCTGATTGACCGAAAAAATGGCCACTTCTTCTGGTGTTAACTGTGTCAAAAGCGGCACTGAATTAAACCGGCGTGTCTGACGACGCTCTTTTTCAAAGGTGGCAATTTTTTCTGGTGAGATGGTCAGGTATTGCTGTAAGCGCGTGATCGTATCATCCATATCGCGCACTTGCTCAGGTGTGATCTCTAAGTTGAATACTGGGCGGTTTTCCGCTAGTAGCACACCATTGCGGTCATAAATTAACCCTCGATTAGGCGCAATCGGGACGATTTTGATTCGGTTATCGTTGGATCGCGTTTTGTAATCTTGATATTGGTTAATTTGAATATGGTACAAATTGGTAAGCAGAACGCCCACCAGCATGATGATCGCAATAAAAGAGACAATTGCTCGGTTGCGAAACAGCCGAGCTTCTGATTGGTAGTCACGAATTTGGCTACGCTTACGTAACATGAATAGTTATTCTCGGTGATAAGGGTGATTAGCCGTAATACTCCAAGCGCGGTACAAACTCTCTGCCATGACCACTCGAACCAAAGGGTGAGGAAGTGTCAACGGCGAAAGCGACCAGCTCTGCTCTGCGGCGGCTTTGCATGCAGGAGAAAGCCCTTCAGGGCCACCAATTAAAATTGATACATCACGGGCATCGAGCTTCCAACTTTCAAGTTGTTCCGCCAGTTGTTCGGTATCCCAACGCTTACCTGGAATATCGAGAGTAACAATTCGATTGCTTTTTGGCACGGCCGCGAGCATAGCTTCGCCTTCTTTTTGCAAAATTCTTGCAATATCCGCATTTTTGCCACGTTTGCCCGCTTGTATCTCCACTAATTCAAGCGGCATATCGTGTGGAAAACGTCGGCGGTACTCTTGAAAGCCTTCTTCTACCCATTTCGGCATTTTGGTACCAACGGCAATCAACTGAATTTTCAAAACTTAACTCCAAAGTTTTTCAAGCTGGTACAGATCACGATGCTCTTCTTGCATAACATGCAACATGCTGCTGCCCATGTCTAGCACGACCCATTCACCTTCACTTTCGCCATCCATACCCAGTGGTTCCATGCCCACTTTTTTGACTTCAGTTGCGACATGTTCGGCAATCGAGGCTACATGTCGTTTTGATGTGCCTGTGCAAATGATCATGTAATCGGTGATGCTAGATTTTCCCTTAACATCTAAGGTTTTGATATCAATGGCTTTCATATCGTCGGCTTTATCGGCAAGAAAGTCTTTCAATTCGTGGTGTTGCAAGCGTCATCTCCTTTAAAAATTGGTCTGGTTACTGACAAAATGGCGCGGAGTATAACACGCCTTCAAGCCAACTTTGATACAACGGACTGTGGCAAGCAAAATTCAACACTGGTTTGCTGCAATATTGGCCAAGTTGAGGTTTCATACTGAGTTTTAGTTACTCTTTCGGCTTGGGTGAGTAATGCAATCAGCTGTTTGAGTTTATCTCTCGATAGTCTTTTTAAGCTTGCCGCGTACCAAGGTCGCTTGGATTGCCAAATTCGGTACTTATCAAAGATTGAGCCAATCGGCATCTGGGTTAAATCTTGATGCATTTGCAGCAGCAGTAGCAGCTCTTTTTGTAGGCTACGTATCAGAATCACAGGCTCAGTGCCTTCGGTAATGAGCTGGCGTAAAATACGTTGTGACCGATTCGCTTGCCCTTCGAGCAGCGCATCGACCCAGTGAAAGACGGTGAAGTGGTTATGTCGGCTTAATGACTCTTCTAAGCGGATCAGCGTCAGTAAGCCATCTGGATAGAGTAGCGCGAGTTTTTCTAAGCTTTGAGATAGTGCGAACAGATTGCCTTCATGCCATTGCGCCAGCATCTGCACTGCTTCTTGATCAGGTTTTAGCCCCAATGCGCGGCAGCGCATCATGACAAATTGTGGCAGTTTGCTGATATCCGGGGTTAAGCAACTCACCCAACATCCTAGGCTTGAGAGTGTCTTAAACCATTTAGTGCTTTCTTGTGCTTTGGTCAATTTCTCACCGATGATCACAAGTAGTACGTCAGGATGAAGCGATTGACCTAGGGCGACGAGCTCTTTCGCTGTTGCCGCATTTGCACCCGTTTCAGGTAATTCAATTTCAATGATTTTTTTGCTGGAAAATAAACTTAAAGCTTGGCAGCAGTCATAGACTTGATCCCAGTTTAAATGGGCATCGGCACTGAAACGATGGCGTTCTTCAAATCCTTGTTCTAATGCTTTTTTCTCTATCGCCACGCGTGATTCTTGCAGCAATAGCGGTTCGTTGCCAAACAGTAAGTAAAGCCCCATCAAGGGCTTGTTTAAGTGATCGGCCAGCTTGTCAGCAAATATTCTCATCACTCGCCTTTAGTTTGTCGCAGGAGCCGTGAATTGTGACGGTTCACTTTCCACGGTGTTTATCTCATAGGCCTGCTGGTCTGTTCGCTGCTGTTCATTTTCTTGTTGTTCAAGTTGATGTTCATTCGCTGCAATATCGGCTTTTAAACGTGCCATTTGGCGTAAAATTTGAGTTGCGGCTAGTTTGCGCATCTCATCTTCAATCATGTCTCGCTCTACCGATTTAGCGAGAGCAGTTAATGGGTTATCAAGATAGCTACGAGTCACACTGGTTGAAAACGTTTTCATGCCCAACTCAGGTAGTGTGACACGATACGATGCTTTAAAAGTGAGTTCTTTTTCTGCCGCACGAGTATTTTGATAGAGCGAGAGTGTCCGTTCACCAACACTCTCGCCTATAAGATGGATGTTCGGCACCGTCTCTGAGGGGGAAACAATCTCAATGTCACTCATTCGTAATTGATTTTTTACCATGCGAGTGAAGGTACTGTATTGATCGTAGCTGGTGACAGAGACACGATTGAGCTCTTCAGGAACGGAGTAATCGCCACGAAGATGAAAGCCGCAAGCGGAGAGTAGGCTGCTCATAATAACAATTAACGATAATTTCAGAGAGTAAGACGAAATTTGGCGCATTGGGGTTAAGTTCTCATATATTTAGGTGACTTATCTTAGCGCTCTATAGCTCTGTGGGTAAGAGCGCTAAGATAAATCAACAGGGCAGCGAGCTACCCTGTTGATAAACCAGTTATTACGACATTAGGCTGCGATATTAGTTCGCAACGATGTTCAGTAACTTACCTGGTACATAGATAACTTTACGAACGGTTAAGCCATCCGTAAATTTCATGACGTTCTCGTCCGCTAAACCGAGTGCTTCAACCTGATCTTTACTTGCATCAGCGGCTACGGTCAGCTTACCACGAAGTTTTCCGTTAACTTGTAGGACGATCAGTTTTTCATCTTCCACTAGGGCGGATTCGTCGTAGGTTGGCCACACGGTATTATCTACATCACTCTCACCCAGTGCATTCCACAGTTCAAAGCTGATATGAGGAGTGATTGGGTAAAGCATGCTGACAACCGCTTTTAAAGCCTCGTCGAGAATGGCCCGATCTTGCACGGATTCTTGTGGCGCTTTAGTGAGTTTATTCATCAACTCCATAATCGCAGCAATGGCGGTATTGAACGTCTGGCGGCGTGCAATATCGTCAGTCACTTTGGCGATGGTTTTATGCACATCACGACGCAACGCTTTTTGTTCACCAGTAAGAGAGGCGCTATCTACCGCTTCAGCCACACCTTTAGCGCTATGTTCTGCAACCAGTTTCCAGACGCGTTTTAGGAAGCGGTTAGCACCTTCTACACCAGACTCTTGCCATTCAAGCGTCATGTCAGCCGGAGAGGCAAACATCATGAATAGACGAACCGTATCGGCGCCATACTTATCAACCATCTCTTGCGGGTCGATACCGTTGTTTTTCGACTTAGACATTTTGATCATGCCTGAGTGCTCAACGTTGCGGCCTTGGTTGTCTACGGCTTGAGTTATGCGGCCTTTACCGTCGCGTTCCACTTTTACGTCAGTTGGCGCTACCCACTCTTTGGTGCCTTTCTCGTTCGTGTGGTAGAACGCATCAGCCAATACCATGCCTTGGCAAAGTAGTTGCTTGAAAGGTTCATCTGAAGTGACATAGCCTGCATCACGCAATAGCTTATGGAAGAAGCGTGAGTAGAGCAGGTGCATACAAGCATGCTCAATACCACCGATGTATTGGTCTACTGGTAACCAGTAGTTTGCCTTCGCTGGGTCTAAAATATCGTCCGCTTGTGGTGAACAGTAACGAGCGTAATACCAAGACGACTCCATAAACGTATCGAAGGTATCGGTTTCACGTAGTGCAGGCTCGCCATTAAAGGTGGTTTTGGCCCATTCTTTGTCGGCTTTGATTGGGCTAGTTACACCATCCATCACAACATCTTCTGGTAGAATTACGGGCAGTTGATCAATTGGCACTGGGTGAACTTGGCCATCTTCAGTGGTCACCATAGGAATCGGCGCGCCCCAGTAACGTTGGCGAGAAACCCCCCAGTCACGTAGACGGAAATTAACGGTTTTCTTGCCTTTACCTTCAGCCTCCAGCTTGGCTGCAATAGCATCAAATGCTGCTTGGAAGGCTAAACCATCAAATTCGCCAGAACCAAACAGGACTCCTTTTTCAGTGTACGCAGCGCTAGACACATCGACTTCAGAGCCATCTTCTGGTTTGATGACTGGAATGATGTCTAGGCCATATTTGGTGGCGAACTCAAAATCACGTTGGTCATGAGCAGGTACGGCCATCACCGCGCCTGTACCGTAATCCATCAGCACAAAGTTGGCGATATAAATAGGCACTTCACGACCATTTAAAGGATGAATGGCCGTTAGGCCCGTATCCATGCCTTTCTTTTCCATGGTCGCCAGTTCAGCTTCTGCAACTTTGGTGTTCTTACATTCGTCAATAAAAGAAGCTAAAGCAGGGTTATTTTGCGCTGCAATGGTCGCTAATGGATGACCAGCCGCAATGCCCACATAAGTGACACCCATCAAGGTATCAGGGCGAGTGGTATAGACGTCGAGATCTGAATGACCGTTGACACCAAACTTGAGCTCTACGCCTTCTGAGCGACCAATCCAGTTACGCTGCATGGTTTTGACCATTTCAGGCCAACCCTCTAAGTTCTCTAAATCGTCCAACAGTTCTTGTGCGTAGGCGGTGATCTTAATAAACCATTGTGGGATCTCTTTTTGTTCTACTGGTGTATCACAACGCCAGCAGCAGCCATCTTCAACTTGCTCGTTAGCGAGAACGGTTTGGTCGTTTGGACACCAGTTAACGGAAGAGGTTTTTTTATAGACTAAGCCTTTTTGATACAGCTTAGTGAAGAACTCTTGTTCCCAGCGGTAATATTCTGGCGTGCAAGTGGCGAATTCACGGCTCCAATCGTAGCCAAAACCCAGTAGTTTTAACTGGTTTTTCATGTACTGAATGTTTTCGTAGGTCCAAGGCGCTGGTGCCGTTTTGTTTTTTACAGCCGCATTTTCAGCGGGTAGGCCAAATGCGTCCCAACCAATGGGTTGCATGACGTTCTTGCCTTGCAGACGTTGAAAACGAGAGACTACATCACCGATAGTATAGTTACGCACGTGACCCATGTGCAGTCGGCCACTTGGGTATGGGAACATAGAAAGACAGTAGAATTTTTCTTTATTTGGGTCTTCACTTACAACAAAGGTCTTGTTGTCATCCCAGTGCTGTTGAACTTTTTGTTCAATATCTTGCGGGTTATATTGCTCTTGCATCGATGATATCCGGTTATCTTGGAATTTGTGAGTTCGGTTAGAACAGAGTCTAATAGATCGACATAGAATACCTAAAGCAGGGGTACACAACAATAGCCAATCTGGTTTGATGGAGGTGGGTGATGCCAAAACGTAAAACAAGTTACGAAGAGATTGTGGACGACGTGATTGAAACGCTCAAACATAGTCCTGATGAAATGTCCCAAGTTTTGCAGACATCAGGTAAGGTTGTTGATGCTGCCAATAATCTCACCAAAGATGAATTGGCGCTTATTTCTGCCTATGTAAAAGCGGATCTCAAAGAATTCGCGGATAGTTTTGAAGAGAGTAGAAGCAGCCCATTTTCATTGATGATTACCAATTCAATTTGGCAGGGGCTTTTTGACATCACCGATAAAACAAAAGTGGAATGGGTGGAATTGTTTCAAGATTTAGAACGACAAGGTTTATATCAAGCAGGGGAGATGATAGGCCTTGGGATGTTAGTGTGTGACCATTGTGGGCATAAAACCCAGTATAATCATCCAACTGAAATTATGCCTTGTATTCAATGTGGGCAAACGGCTTTTACTCGTCAGCCATTAAAACCTTAAGTGTTGCTGATAGAAAACCTCAAAAAGGCGCTGAAATGCGCCTTTTTGAGGTTAAGAATGAGGTGAGTGACGTCTTGTCCATCCGACGATCAAACTGAGTAGCACCCAGATGTAGAGCGGCCAAGTGCCGACAGCGTGATACGGCGTCTCTCCTTTGGTCGACGTGATGGTTGCTTTCAATACGGCCGTTTCAAATTGTGGGATCTGCTGCGTTATTTTACCTTTGTGATCCGTCACGGCGGTGACACCATTGTTGGTTGAACGAATGAGCGGTTTACCCAGCTCTAAAGCTCTCATCCGAGCAATCTCCATATGTTGCAATGGGCCATTTGAATGCCCAAACCACGCATCGTTAGAGAGGGTTAAGATAAAATCTGTTTCATCAGTGACATTCGCTCTGACTTGTTCATTGAAGATGATTTCATAGCACAGTGCCGCGGCTAGGTGTCTACCCTTGGCAATCAGATTCGGTTGAATATAGTCCCCACGGCTAAATGAAGACATCGGCAAGTTGAAAAAGGGTGCGATGGGCCTGAGCCAATCTTCAAATGGCACAAACTCACCAAATGGCAATAAATGATGCTTATGGTAGCGAGCGTCAGAGTTATAACGGTAGTCGCCATAAGGGTTGGTGCCAAGTACCAGAATGCTGTTGTAAAAAGATCGCTCTGGGCTTTGGTTGAGCACGCCTGTGACAATCGCACTGTCGTTCATTTTTGCCGCAGAATCTAAGTTACTCAAATAGGAAGGGATCTCGAATTCAAATGCGGGAACCGCTGCCTCTGGCCATACGATAATATCTGCGTCCCAGTTTTCTCGACTGAGATCGGTGTAGGCCATGATGGTTGGCCAGCGCTGATTGGGAAGCCATTTTTCCGCTTGCTTAATATTACCTTGAATCAGTGCGACGCGAGTTTGTGTGCTGGGATCGGGAGTGACCCAATCGAAATTGCGTAGTCCAAACCCCGTCGCCAATATGGTCAGAGGAATGAGCACGAGTATCCAAGAGCGCTTAAGCCACGTCATGGCTAGAGCGCTAGAACAGAGGAGCGTGAAGAAGGTGACCAGCTCAACGCCTCCTAGTGGTGCGAAACTGGCGAGCGGGCTATCAATTTGACTATAACCAAGCCATAACCAAGGAAAGCCGGTCATTACCCAGCCTCGAAGCCAATCGGTAATTAGCCAAAGCGCAGGGGTGGCTAATAAAAAATGGCTGATGGTATTATGACGGAAAAAACGGTTGAGTAAGCCAGCGAAAAGCCCAGAATAAAGGGCTAAATAACCGACCAGTAATGACATCAGGAACAGGCTGGCAATTTTGGGCATACCACCAAAGGTATCAATACTGACGTGCACCCAACTGATGCCAAAAGCAAAAAAACCTAAGCCCCAGCAGTAACCGATCCACGCTGCTTTTTTAGCTGGTTGCTGATTAATGAGCAACAATAGCAACATGGGGGTGAGTATGGCCAGCGGCCAAAACTGATAAGGAGCAAAAGCGAGTGGGGTTAATGCGCCAACAAAAGCGGCCGCAAGCGGCCGCATTAGGCGATGAAAAAGTGCTTTAATCATCTATCTCATTCTGCTGATGTGAATGGGGTTATGTCACTCTTCTGCTATCACTGGAAGTGATTCAAGATCAGGAATAGTGACTTGCAGTTGAACCACTCGGCGGTTGTCTGCTGCGGTGACTTTAAAGCTGTATTTGTCGATCTCTACAACTTCGCCACGGCTTGGCAGGTGGCCAAAGGCCGTCATCACCAATCCCCCTACAGTATCCACTTCTTCATCGCTGAACTTAGTACCAAAGGTTTCGTTAAACTCTTCGATGGTGGTCAGCGCTTTAACTGCAAAAGTATGTTTGCTGAGCTTACGGATATCCAATTGTTCTTCATCATCGAATTCGTCTTCAATGTCGCCAACGATCTCTTCCAAAATATCTTCAATGGTCACTAAGCCAGACACGCCACCGAATTCATCCACGACGATCGCCATGTGGTAACGCTCCTCTCGGAACTCCTTCAATAAGCGATCAACCCGTTTACTTTCTGGTACCACGACTGCCGGTCGGATCACTTCTAAAATGTTAAAAGGTGCACTGTCTGAACCTAAATATTTGAGTAAGTCCTTCGCTAGTAGAATGCCTTCAACATGGTCTTTATCTTCACTGATCACTGGATAACGTGAGTGCTGAGCATCGGTGATCAGCGCAATTAAGGTATCCAAGTCATCGTTTTTATCGATAGTGACCATTTGTGAGCGTGGGATCATAATATCACGCACGCGCATCTCAGAAATCTCCATCACACCTTCAAGCATATCTCTTGTGTCATGGTCGATAAGGTCATTGATTTCAGAGTCGCGGATCACATCCACAAGCTCTTGGCGATCTCTTGGATCACCTTGAAATAATTGGCCTAGGCGTTCAAAGAAGGACTTTCTACTCGGACCTTCAGAATTCTGGGGGTTATCTTCGTTCATTGTTTCTCTAATTTTCCTCGCTATCAGATGTGTGATAGCACACATATCGTACCGACTTTAGCGGTACTAGCTTCATTGTCTGGAGCTATTCCTTCTCAGCAATATACGGGTCTTCAAAGCCCATTTTTTGCAGAATTTCAGTTTCAAGAGATTCCATCTCTTCGGCTTCATCATCATCGATATGATCATAACCTAGCAGATGTAGACTGCCGTGTACAACCATATGAGCCCAGTGTGCCATCAACGGTTTTTGTTGCTCATCGGCTTCTTGTTCCACCACTTGACGGCAAATGACAAGGTCACCGAGTAGATCCAACTCTATGCCCGGAGGCATCTCAAAAGGGAAGGATAGCACGTTGGTCGGCTTATCTTTTCCTCGGTAATCGTGATTGAGCTGTTGACTCTCTTCGGAATCAACAATTCGTACAGTGACTTCCGCTTTTTCCTGAAATGGGGTCACCGCGTGAGTTAACCAATGGCTGAACTCATCAAAAGTAGGTAACCCTTGCTCATTTTTGACCGCTAATTGTAAATCTAGTTCGATACTCATTATTCACCAACGTTTTTTGTTGCGGTTACTGCATTCACTTCAGTAGAAACATCCACAGACTTTACTTCTCGCTCTTCACGACGACGTTGCTCTTGAGCTTTACGCTCTTTTTGGTCCTGAGCTTCCCATTTTTCGTAAGCGTTGACGATACGAGCAACCACTGGATGGCGTACGACATCATCAGACAAAAAGAAGTTGAAACTGATTTCGTCAACTTCATTGAGCACTTCAATGGCATGGCGAAGACCTGAACGAGCACCACGCGGCAAATCGATTTGTGTCACATCACCCGTAATAACGGCTCTTGAATTAAACCCAATCCGTGTCAGGAACATTTTCATTTGTTCAACGGTAGTGTTTTGGCTTTCATCTAAAATAATAAAAGCATCGTTGAGCGTACGTCCGCGCATATAAGCGAGTGGCGCAACTTCAATCACATTGCGTTCAATGAGCTTTTCTACTCGCTCAAAGCCAAGCATTTCAAACAACGCGTCATAAAGTGGTCGTAGGTATGGGTCGACTTTTTGGCTTAAATCACCGGGTAGAAAGCCCAATTTTTCACCTGCTTCAACCGCCGGACGTGTTAACAAAATTCGACGAACTTCTTGGCGCTCTAGCGCATCAACTGCAGCAGCAACGGCTAAGTAGGTTTTACCTGTCCCTGCTGGGCCAATACCAAAGCTGATGTCGTGCGTCACCATGTTAACGAGATACTGAGCTTGGTTAGGCGTACGCGGCTTTATCAGCCCTTTCTTGGTCTTAATGAAGACTTCTTTGCCATGTTGAATACTTGATTCAGACGGCTGCTCAAGGATCCCTAAATCTTTGATGGCTAGATGAATTTGCTCTGGTTCGATATCAGGAATTTGACCACGTATGGGTGAGGTATTAACGTACAAAGATTTGATAATATCCAACGCAGCAGCGGCAGTGTGTGGTTTACCGACTATGGTGAAAAACTGGCTGCGGTGATTAATTTCAACACCAAGACGGCGTTCTAATTGTTTGATGTTGTCATCGAATGGACCGCACAGGCTAGCAAGACGGCGGTTGTCTGAAGGTTCTAGATCTATCTCTAGCGTAACAATTTTATTGCTCAATGTTGCCTCTCAGTTTGCCATGGTACAGTGCCCGATTATGATCGAGCACTGTATGACAT
>NZ_CAWNTB010000180.1:0-19639 GCF_963877065.1 Vibrio sp. V01_P9A10T6 | reverse complement strand
TACAAGTTTTGTGGTCAATGAACTGGCTAAAGCATGTGGTGTGAAATCAAAAGATGTGAGTTGGGCTGGTCTGAAAGATCGTCATGCGGTTACGCAGCAGTGGCTCAGTGTACATTTACCAAAAGGTGAGACGCCAGATTTCACCGAGTTTTTGGCTCAATATCCGAGCATCGAAATTCTGGAAACTACGCGTCACAATAAAAAGTTGCGCCCCGGAGATTTAGTCGGCAATCATTTTGAAATTACGCTTTCTGAGGTCACCGACACCGCCGAAGTAGTGACGCGATTAGAGCACATCGCCACGCACGGTGTGCCTAATTATTTTGGTAGCCAACGTTTTGGCAATCACGGCAATAACCTCAGTGAAGCGCGTCGCTGGGGAAAAGAGAACGTGCGTTCACGTAACCAAAATCAGCGCAGTTTGTATCTCTCGGCGGCCCGTTCGTGGATTTTCAACCAAATTGTCTCTGCCCGTATCGAGCAAGATAAGTTACATCAATTTATCGAAGGAGATATCGCACTTGAGGGAGAGAAAACGACCTTAGTCACCTTGGCGAATCTTACCGATCTCAATAACAAACTGGCATTGAATGAAGTGCAAATAAGTGCTGCTTTGGCGGGCGATAACGCACTACCGACGCAAGGTGAGGCTTTAGATTTAGAACAAGTTCACCTTGATGCTGAACCTGACTTGATGGCACTGATCCGCAGCAATCGTATGCGTCATGAGCGCCGGGCGCTGATGCTTAAGCCGCAGAATCTTTCTTGGACAGTTGAACAAGACAATGTGACGTTACGTTTTGATTTAGATGCAGGAAGTTTTGCTACCTCAGTCATTCGTGAATTGGTTGAAGAGATAGCGGTTGAACGCGAGTTCTAAGGAAAAAACTCGATGAAGATTTTATTAAGCAATGATGATGGTGTATACGCGCAAGGTTTAAATACCCTAGCACGCGCGCTGGCGGATCTCGCCGAGATCGTGATTGTCGCGCCGGATCGTAATCGGTCAGGAGCCTCCAATTCGCTGACATTAGAGCAGCCGCTTCGTGTGGATCTCATTGCACCCAATACCTATTCAGTGCAAGGCACACCAACCGATTGTGTGCATTTTGCACTCAATGAACTGCTCAAAGATGATCTGCCTGATTTGGTGCTGACAGGCATCAATCATGGTGCGAATTTGGGCGATGACGTGCTCTATTCGGGCACGGTTGCGGCGGCGATGGAAGGGCACTTTCTTGGGGTGCAAGCGATCGCGTTTTCATTGGTCGGGACGGCTAATTTTACTACGGCAGCCCAGATAGCACGCCAGTTGGTCGAACAGCATCTCAATGCCCCGATCCCAACCAATCGATTATTGAATGTGAACGTACCAGATCGTCCATTTGAGGAGTTAGCGGGTATTCAAGTGACGCGTTTAGGTGCTCGCCATCACGCAGAAAGTATGATTAAGCAGAAAGATCCTCGTGGGCATGATATTTATTGGTTAGGTCCTCCGGGTAAAGAGCAAGATGCAGGGCAAGGGACTGATTTCTATGCGATTGAGCATGGCTATGTCTCCTTGACGCCCTTGCAGGTTGATCTCACGGCTCATGAGTCACTGCCAAGTATGGATAACTGGTTGAAGGAAAAAGGGTAATGGCCAATCCACATGCCGACAGATTAATTGAATTTCTGATCGCGAATGGTATCCAAGATCAAACCGTTTTGGATGCCATTCATTGTTTGCCAAGAGAAAGCTTTGTTTCTCAGGCGATGATGCATCAAGCCTATGACAACAATGCCTTGCCGATAGGCCAAGGACAAACGATTTCACAACCTTACATTGTGGCAAAAATGACGCAGCTTTTAGAACTTGAGCCGCAGAGTAAGGTCTTAGAAATTGGCACAGGATCGGGTTATCAAACCGCTGTGCTTGCCCAGTTGGTTGAGCACGTGTATTCGATTGAACGGATCAAGTCATTACAGTGGGGTGCCAAGCGTCGTTTAAAGCAATTGGATATTTATAACGTCTCGACTAAGCATGGTGATGGCTGGTTGGGCTGGGATGCTAAAGCCCCTTTTGATGCGATCATTGTTACGGCGGCGGCCGAATTTGTCCCAAATGCGCTGCTTGATCAGCTTGCGGAAGGTGGCCGTTTAGTGATCCCTGTCGGCAGTAGTGAGCAACAGTTATTGAAAATAGTTCGCCAAGGCGATGATTTTATTTCTAACACCATTGAGATGGTGCGTTTTGTTCCTTTAGTTGCCGGTGATTTAGCTTAGTGATGATGAGTAACCTAAGAAACAGAGTAATAATGGTGCTAATGAGTAGCGTCCTTATCGGATGTGCTGCTCATACTCCTGCACCCGTTTCTGGGCTCAATAAAGACTATAATGCCATTCCTCGTGGTAGTTATCGCGGCAGTTTTTACGAAGTGCAAAAAGGCGATACGCTCTATTTTATATCTTATGTCACAGATAAAAATGTAAACGACTTGATCCGTTTCAATAATTTAAAAAAACCTTACACCATTCATCCCGGTCAAAAACTCAAATTATGGATCCCCAATTACACGCCTCCTGCTTATGGTGGTAATGGTGTAACAGAAGTCATTGTGGCTGCAACCCCTTCGAGCACAATGGCTGGCTTAGTTTCCCCCCCAATGGTTGTAGACGGAGTGAGTAAAAACTCTAATCAAAATAGTGGATCTAATGCCGCAAGTTCTTCGACCAAAGTCGCAAAGAAAGATCCTCCTAAGGTAGTTGAACAATCGAAATCAAAAGAGTATGTTGATTCAAAAGGTAAGCAAAATGTTAATGCTAATGTAACCTTTGCTAAACCAAAAGATGATAAAGTTTCAAAATGGTTATGGCCGACACAAGGGAGAATAATTAAAAACTTTTCAGCAGGCGATCAAGGAAATAAAGGGATCGATATCGCAGGACAGCGTGGTCAATCCATTTTATCAACTGCTGCAGGAACCGTTGTCTATTCGGGAAATGCATTAAGAGGTTACGGCAATCTTGTGATTGTTAAACATAATGATAACTACCTCAGTGCTTATGCTCATAACGATCGGTTACTGGTAAAAGAAGGACAAAGTGTTAAAGCTGGCCAAAAAATAGCAACCATGGGCAGCTCAGGAACCAGCAGTGTTCGTTTACACTTTGAAATTCGTTATCAAGGTAAGTCGGTGAATCCAAAACGCTACTTACCGTAAACATACTTGAAAGAGTCATGTAGCGACATTAGAAAGTAGTAATGTCTTGCTAGCTCGCCAGGGGGAGGCGCTATGAGTATCAGCAATGCAGTAACGAAAGTCGAAGAGTTTGAAGACCAAGAGATCATGGATTCGATTGAGGTTGATGAAGAACTCACCACCACTAAAAGCCAAAGCGATGACGATGTTCAAATCGAAGATGCCAAAGAAGGATTTGACGCGTCAACAAAAAGCTTAGATGCAACACAGATGTATCTTAGCGAGATTGGTTTTTCTCCATTATTAACAGCCCAAGAAGAAGTACTTTATGCTCGTCGTTCACTGAGAGGCGATGAAGCTGCTCGTAAACGCATGATCGAAAGTAACTTACGTTTGGTCGTTAAAATTTCTCGCCGTTATGGTAATCGTGGCTTAGCTTTACTCGATCTCATTGAAGAGGGTAATTTAGGCTTGATCCGTGCGGTAGAAAAATTTGATCCAGAACGTGGCTTTAGATTCTCAACCTATGCTACTTGGTGGATCCGTCAAACCATTGAACGTGCATTAATGAACCAAACGCGCACTATCCGTTTGCCAATTCACGTCGTTAAAGAGTTGAATATCTACCTTCGTACGGCTCGCGAGCTATCGCAGAAGTTAGATCATGAACCTACCGCAGAAGAAATTGCGTTCCAACTGGATAAGCCAGTCGAAGATGTCAGTAAAATGCTGCGTCTTAACGAGCGTATCAGTTCTGTTGATACACCGATTGGCGGCGATGGTGATAAAGCACTACTCGATATCATCCCAGATGCGAACAACTCTGATCCTGAAATTTCTACGCAAGATGATGATATCCGTGAATCACTACTGAATTGGTTAGATGAACTAAACCCAAAACAAAAAGAGGTACTTGCACGCCGTTTTGGACTATTAGGTTATGAACCGTCCACCTTAGAAGAAGTAGGGCGCGAAATTAACTTAACTCGTGAACGAGTTCGTCAAATTCAAGTGGAAGGTCTACGTCGTTTGAGAGAGATCTTGGTTAAACAAGGCTTGAACATGGAAGCGCTGTTTAATGTTGAATACGACTAAAGGTTGGCTCAACAAGACCTTGATTCATAAAACCATTGATTCATAAGTCGTTGATTTATAAAACTATTGCATAAAATCACAAAAGGCACCGACTTAAAATCGATGCCTTTTTTATTTTTAATATCAGATTGTTACATTAGCTTCTTCAAGCGATAAAGTGCTTCTAACGCTTGGCGAGGCGTTAGATCGTCAGGATCAATAGCTGCTAATGCCTGTTCGACTTCGCTTGGGTCTGGGATCAAACTGAGTTGATTAGCAATATCTACGGTTGAGCTTTTGCTGCCATTGGGCTGCTGTTGGCTCAATAACTCGAGCTGCGACAGTTTAGCGCGCGCGTTTTTGATCACTGTTTTAGGCACGCCAGCAAGACCTGCCACTGCTAGGCCGTAAGATTTACTTGCCGCCCCTTCTTGAACCGCATGCATAAAGGCAATGCTATCGCCATGTTCCACGGCATCTAAATGCACGTTGGCTAAGTGAGGTAGCTGGTTTGGCAGCTCGGTCAGTTCAAAATAATGAGTGGCAAATAGCGTTAGCGCGCCAATTTGGCTTGCGAGCCATTGTGCACTTGCCCAAGCCAGTGATAACCCATCATAGGTACTGGTGCCGCGGCCAATTTCATCCATCAATACCAAGCTATTTTGTGTCGCATTATGCAAAATGTTGGCAGTTTCGGTCATTTCAACCATGAAAGTAGAGCGACCAGAGGCGAGATCGTCCGATGCACCAATGCGGGTGAAGATGCGGTCAATCGAACCGATGTGTGCTGCTTCTGCTGGCACATAGCAACCGATATGCGCTAATAAAGTAATCAATGCAGTTTGGCGCATGTAGGTCGATTTACCGCCCATGTTAGGCCCGGTAATGATCAACATTTTTCGTTGCGGATTGAGCTCAATTGGGTTGGCAATGAAGGGGTCATTCATCACTTGCTCGACGACAGGGTGACGGCCCGCTTGAATATGGATCGCGGGCTCTTTACTCAAGGTCGGGCGACAGTAATCTAAGCTTTCAGCGCGCTCGGCAAGGTTTTGCAACACATCGAGCTGCGATAGCGAAGATGCAAGGTTTTGCATCTGCTCTAAATGAGGTAACAATAAGTCAAATAACTCTTCCCAAAGCTGCTTTTCCACTGCTAGTGCTTTTGATTTCGAGTTGAGCACTTTATCTTCATGCGCTTTTAGCTCAGCAATAATATACCGCTCGGCATTTTTCAGCGTTTGGCGGCGCACATAGTGGGGAGGAACAAGGTGACTCTGGCCACGGCTGACTTGAATGTAGAAACCGTGAATCGCGTTGTAGCCGACTTTGAGCGTATCAATGCCGTGACGTTCGCGCTCTTCAGCTTCTAATTTATTCAAGTATTCGGTTGCGCCGTTGGCTAGATCACGCCATTCATCCAGTTCGGCGCTGTAGCCATCGGCAATCACGCCACCATCACGAATCACAACTGGTGGGTTGTCTTTGATCGCTCGCTCAAGCAGTGTGCACAGCTCATCCAATGGCTGTACATGATGAGTTAACTGAACTAAGTGGGGTTGCGACAAGGGTTGCAGTATTTCACTGAGCTGCGGCAATTGCTGCATCGCATGTCGCAGGCGTGCTAAGTCTCTTGGGCGAGCGGAACGCAATGCCAAACGAGCAAGAATACGTTCAATATCGCCAATCTGTTTCAGCACAGGTTGTAATTCACTAAACAGAGCAAGCTGTTTCAACTCGCCGATCGCATCAAGGCGTTGATTCAACGTATCAATACAGCGCATCGGTTGGTGTAACCAGCGTTTGAGCATGCGGCTGCCCATTGGGGTGGCGCAATGATCGAGCACTTCCGCTAAGGTGTTATCAAAGCCACCGGACAAGTTCTGCGTGATCTCTAAATTACGGCGCGTGGCGGCATCTAAGATCACCGAGTGATCTTGGCGATCAAACGTCAGCGAACGAATATGAGGCAATGCAGTGCGCTGCGTATCTTTCACGTATTGAATCAAGCAGCCAGCGGCGCATAAGCCCAGTTTAGCCTGTTCTACGCCAAAACCGACCAAATCACGCGTACCAAATTGTTGGTTCAACTGCTGTTTTGCTGTCTCTAACTCAAATTCCCAAATAGGGCGGCGACGGTTTCCTTTGCGATTGCCCATTAAAGTGACTGGCGTGAAATCTTCAGGGAAGAGCAGTTCGCGCGGTGCGGTGCGTTGCAGTTCGGCGGCCATCGCCTCTTCGGTTTCTGGTTCACTCAGTTGGAAGCGCCCTGAAGTGATGTCTAAGGTTGCGTAGCCAAAGCGACCATCGTGGTGGTAGATGGCGGCAATTAAGTTATCGACTCGCTCAGAGAGCAAAGCTTCATCCGTGACCGTACCGGGCGTGACAATCCGTACCACTTTACGCTCAACGGGGCCTTTGCTGGTGGCAGGATCGCCAATTTGTTCACAAATCGCGACGGATTCGCCCTGCTGTACCAATTTCGCTAAGTAACCTTCCACGGCGTGATAGGGAACGCCCGCCATTGGAATAGGCTCACCCGCAGAAGCACCGCGTTTGGTGAGTGATATTTCCAGCAATTGCGATGCGCGTTTAGCGTCATCGTAAAACAGCTCGTAGAAATCGCCCATCCGATAAAAGAGCAGAATATCGGGGTTTTCGGCTTTCAATTGCAGATATTGCCGCATCATCGGGGTGTGCTGTGGTGAAGACTCGGCGGAAGATGCGCTGGATTTGCTCATGTTATTCGTCACTCGATTATCAATGGCTGACTGTGAAAATGACCACCCTACAGGAATGGCAGCGGCCTTAGCTCTGACATGAGTTAGAAAGAATCGTCAGAACATGCATTTAAATAGTTGGAGAGGATAACAAACTTCGCTATTGCTGAGCAATCAAGGGATGCTGATGTGGAAGCAAAGCCAAGGGCTAAAAAGTAATGAGCGCGTTCAGCACTGATTAGCCCGTTGGGTTGGAGATTTGATCTAAGAAAAAAGACCGGATGAGAGATAACGATCGCCTCGATCGCAAATGATGGCAACAACCACCGCTCCGGGATTTTGTTGCGCGATTTGTAACGCAGCGAAAACGGCGCCTCCAGAGCTGACGCCAGCGCAAATACCTTCTTGGGTTGCCAAAGCACGAGCCGTATTGATGGCATCTTGCTCTTCGATATCGAGTACCACATCAACACGTGATGATTCAAAAATGCCGGGTAAATAAGCTTGAGGCCAGCGGCGAATGCCCGGAATTGCACTGCCTTCTGCTGGTTGTAAACCGACAATGCTTATCTCTGGATTTTGCGTTTTTAGATAGCGAGAAGTGCCCATGATGGTGCCCGTTGTGCCCATACTTGAGACAAAGTGGGTGATTTCCCCGTGGCTTTGTTGCCAAATTTCTGGGCCAGTTGAATCAAAATGAGCTTGCGGGTTGTCGGGGTTATTGAATTGATCGAGTACTTTTCCTTTGCCTTCACTTTGCATTTTTAATGCTAAATCGCGCGCTCCTTCCATGCCTTGCTCTTTGCTGACTAAAATGAGCTCACAACCATACGCTTTCATCGCGTCTTTGCGCTCTTGGGTAGCATTATCTGGCATGATTAAAATCATTTTGTAGCCTTTGATGGCGGCCGCCATTGCCAGCGCGATACCCGTGTTGCCGCTGGTCGCTTCAATGATGGTATCGCCCGGTTGGATCTCTTGGCGACGCTCTGCTTGCACTATCATATTGAGCGCTGGGCGATCTTTGACTGAACCTGCTGGGTTATTGCCTTCTAGCTTGACCAATACGGTGCTTGAGGTGTGAGCCGCCAGTCGCTGCAAGCGAACTAAAGGCGTTTGCCCGACATATGCTTCAATCGTTGGAAAGTCCGCCATCATGTTGTCCTTAATTTTTTAGTCGGAAGAGTAAGATGACGTATCCACCTTACCGAGCACTACTATAAAGTCGTGCTGGTAATTGGCATACAATTTATTGCTAGAGTTTATTCCAAAAAGTTCTAGTTATCCTCTTTGTTATAATTAATTTTCCTCATACTCTAATTGCCAAGGACGCCATTTTGGCCGTAGTGATTAGGGAGTAGCAATATATGAAGTTCATCAAGTCAGCCTTAGCAAGCTTATTAGCCGTAGGATCGTTGAATGTTTCGGCCGCGGATCAAACCATTCTCAACTCATCGTACGACATCGCTCGCGAGCTGTTTGCTTCTTATAACCCAGTGTTTGAAAAACACTGGCAACAAAAGACAGGCCAAACAGTGGAGATCAAACAGTCGCACGGTGGGTCATCTGCGCAAGCTCGCTCAATTTTGCAGGGGTTAGCCGCCGATGTAGTGACATTCAATCAGGTAACGGATGTTCAGGTGCTACACGATCGTGGCAAGCTTATCGATGCTAATTGGCAAGAAAAATTGCCCAATGCAAGCTCACCTTACTACTCCACGACCGCATTTTTAGTGCGCAAGGGAAATCCAAAAAATATTCAAGATTGGGGCGATCTCGCCAAAGCTGATGTGGCTTCTGTATTCCCCAATCCTAAAACCTCAGGTAATGCGCGTTATACCTATTTGGCCGCGGTCGGTTATGCACAAAAGACTTTTGGCAAAGAGAACCAAGCCGAGCAGGATCAATTCCTCAAACAATTTTTAGCTAATGTAGCGGTATTTGATACTGGCGGCCGTGGTGCGACTACTTCGTTTGTTGAACGTGGCATTGGCGATGTGCTGATTACGTTTGAATCTGAAGTGAACAATATTCGTCAGCAGTATGGCGTGGATGAATATCAAGTAGTGGTGCCTAAGACCTCTATCTTGGCCGAGTTTCCCGTGGCCGTGGTGGAAAAAAATGCCAAGCGTAAAGGCACGCTTGAGGTAGCCAACGAATATCTCGCTTATCTGTACAGTGAAGAAGCGCAACGTTTGCTGGCTGGGTTTAATTACCGCGTTCATGATGAAAAAGTGAACGCAGAATTTGCTGATCGCTTCCCTGAAGTTGAATTGCTAACAGTTGAGAGCATTGCTGGCGGGTGGGAAAATGCCTTGAAACTTCATTTTGCCAATGGCGCGAAGCTTGACCAACTTCAACGTCGTTAATTCGTCATCGCCACCTGCGCTGAGTGTGGGTGGTTTTCTTACGCATCCGTTTTGTTTCGAGGGTTTATGAGCCATTCCTTCACCGCTTCTTTATCTCGCCCACGCCATAAAAGGGTGCTACCCGGATTTGGTATTAGCCTCGGTACTTCGCTGTTTTTTGTCAGCTTAGTGCTGCTATTGCCCGCCAGTGGTTTGATTATGCAAACGAGCCAAATGTCGCTCACCGAGTATTGGCAGGTGGTGGCGGACCCTCGTGTACTGGCCAGTTACAAAGTAACGGTGGGCGCGGCACTCATCGCCTCATTGTTTAATGGCTTGCTAGGATTATTGCTCGCTTGGGTGCTGGTTCGTTATGATTTTTATGGCAAACGTATTCTTGATGCTTTAGTCGATTTACCGTTTGCTTTGCCTACCGCCGTTGCAGGCATCACGTTGGCGACGCTTTACTCATCCAATGGCTGGGTGGGCAGCGTACTTGGCGAGCTTGGAATTAAAGTGGCTTATACCCCCTTGGGGATTGTTGTCGCGATGGCGTTTACCAGTATTCCGTTTGTGGTGCGCACGGTACAACCCGTCTTGGAGGAGATCTCCAAAGAAGAGGAAGAAGCGGGAATGACGTTAGGCGCTTCAGATAGCGCCGTATTTTGGAAAGTGATCATGCCTTCGATTCGTCCAGCACTATTGGTTGGTATTGCACTCTCATTTACGCGTAGCTTGGGCGAGTTTGGTGCAGTGATTTTCATTGCGGGCAATATGCCTTACGTCAGTGAAATTACCTCATTAATGATTTTTGTACGCTTACAAGAATTTGATTTTCCGGCGGCGAGTGCCATTGCCTCGGTAGTATTGATGGCATCGTTATCGCTGCTACTACTGATCAATCTATGGCAGGGCGCATACCTGCGTCGAATTCATGGACGTTAAGGAACCGATAATGAAAGCACATCAACCGTTACGAGTCGGTGAAGCACCTTGGGTGAAGTGGAGTTTGATTGGCTTTGCGCTGTTTTGGGTTGCATTGTTGCTGATTATCCCGCTAGTGAGCATTTTCAAACAAGCCTTTGCTAGTGGTTTATCGACTTATATTAGTCATTTAATTGAACCCGATACGCGTCATGCCATTGGTTTAACACTGCTAGTTGCGCTACTCACGGTGCCAATTAACTTAGTGTTCGGCGTGTTATTAGCTTGGGCAGTGACTCGTTTTGAATTTCCGGGTAGAAAAATATTAACCACTTTAATTGATATTCCGTTTGCCGTATCACCGGTTGTTGCAGGCCTTCTGTATTTACTGCTTTACGGCAGCAGCGGTTGGTTGGGCGAGTGGTTGTTTGAGCGCGATCTGCAAGTGATGTTTGCTTGGCCGGGAATTTTATTGGTCACGGTTTTTGTGACTTGCCCGTTTGTTGCGCGTGAGCTGATCCCGCTGATGCAGCAGCAAGGTAGATCGGATGAAGAAGCGGCGGTTATTTTGGGTGCATCTTGGTGGCAACTGTTTCGTCGCGTCACCTTACCGAATATTAAATGGGCGTTGATTTACGGTGTCATCCTAACCAATGCGCGTGCCATTGGTGAATTTGGCGCAGTAGCGGTTGTGTCGGGCAATATTCGTGGTGAAACCAATACCTTACCGCTACATGTGCAGCTACTGTATGAAGATTATCAATCGGAAGCGGCGTTTGCTAGCGCCTCACTATTGGCTTTCATTGCATTATTAACCTTAGTTTTTAAAGCTTATGTTGAATGGCGTCAACACAACAATCAGACAAAAACGAACAGAGAGCAAGAGACGGTATGAGTATACGTTTAGACAACATTTCCAAACAATTTGGTCAATTTCAAGCGCTCTCTCCGCTCTCGTTACAGATTGATGATGGCGAGATGATTGGCTTACTTGGTCCTTCCGGCTCAGGCAAAACCACTTTGTTGCGCATTATTGCCGGCCTTGAAGGAGCCGATAGCGGAACCATTCATTTTAGAGATCGCGATGTGACTCATGTCCACGTCCGCGAGCGCCGAGTTGGCTTTGTGTTTCAAAACTACGCACTTTTTCGTCATATGACGGTGGCCGATAATGTCGCGTTTGGTTTGCAAGTGATGGATCGCCGTCATAGACCAGCGGCGGCGGAAATCACCAAAAGAGTCAAACAGCTGTTGGATATTGTGCAACTTGGCCATTTAGCTGAGCGCTATCCTGAACAACTGTCCGGCGGGCAAAAGCAGCGCATCGCCTTGGCTCGCGCTCTTGCAACAAAGCCGGAAGTGCTACTGCTGGATGAGCCTTTTGGCGCACTGGATGCCAAAGTGCGTAAAGAATTGCGCCGCTGGTTGCGCAGCTTGCATGAAGAGCTCGGTTTTACGAGCGTATTTGTCACCCACGATCAAGATGAAGCACTTGAACTCTCTGATCGCGTGGTCGTGATGAGCAATGGCCGCATCGAACAGATCGACTCGCCAGTGCAGCTTTATGCTCAACCGAACAGTCGCTTCGTCTTTGACTTTTTTGGCAATGTGAATGTATTCCAAGCCAACTGGAATAACGAGCAGTGGGTCAACGGCCAATCGTTTATCTTACCGCCGAAAGATCACGCGATTAATCAATCAGGAAAGTTGTATGTGCGCAGCCATGAGTTGAGCCTATCGAACAAACAAAATAGTCAAGCTTCATTGCCTTTTGAAGTGGTCTCTGTTAACCCTGTCGGCGCTGAAGTGCGAGTTGAACTCGCGCCAGTCGGCTGGGAGAGTGAGCAATTATGGGAAGCAAAATTAACCCATAGAGCATTGAGTGAACAACCGCTCACACGAGGCGACAAAACCTTTGCTACACCACAAGTGGGCTACTTTTTTGGTGGGGAGAGCAGTACTCCGCACACCATTCGTTGGCCATTCTTAGACGCAGATAGTTTAATGTTTGAGATCTAAATACAACGGAGAACGATTTAGAATGGGTACGCTTGCGTGCCCATTCTGTTTTCTGGAGATTCAATCTGCTATAAAGGTTCAAGCGAAAATAACGTGGCTTTGGAGAGGGCATAATGAAAGCGATTTTTGCATTAAGTGAACAATTAGGTCAGCAATTGTTAGCACAAAAAGAGATCCTCACCAGTGCTGAATCATGCACTGGCGGTGGTGTGGCATTTGCACTTACTGAGGTTGCAGGAAGTTCGGCTTGGTTTGAACGATCATTTGTGACCTACAGTAATCTCGCTAAACAAGAGATGCTCGGTGTCAAAGCACAGACACTGGTGGATTTTGGCGCTGTTTCCGAACCCGTGGTGCGCGAAATGGTACAAGGAGCACTTTTGCATTCCCAAGCCACTATTGGTGTAGCGATCAGTGGTATTGCTGGTCCTGACGGCGGTAGCGCAGAAAAATCAGTGGGGACCGTGTGCTTTGCATGGGCTTCTAAGCAGGGCTGGGAACGTGCTGAGACGCTTTGTTTTAAAGGCGATCGCGCACAGGTGCGCAAGCAGGCGATTACTCATGCATTACAAGTGGTGAGTCACTTTTTATCGCAGCCAAATTGAACCTAGTCGAAATTTTTTCGATACAGCTATAGACACTGTATGAATCAACAGTATAATTAACCCCAATTGGCGACTAAAGAGTCGATAAAAAATTTAACGAGCCGCTACCCACAGCGACAGTTTGGAGAAAGTAATGGACGAAAATAAGCAGAAGGCGTTAGCCGCAGCACTGGGTCAAATTGAAAAGCAATTTGGTAAAGGTTCGATCATGCGCCTTGGTGACAACCGTACAATGGATGTTGAAACCATTTCTACCGGTTCACTTTCTTTGGATATTGCATTGGGTGCTGGCGGTTTACCAATGGGACGTATCGTTGAAGTCTACGGCCCTGAATCATCAGGAAAAACAACGTTAACGCTGGAATTGATCGCAGCAGCACAACGAGTGGGTAAAACCTGTGCTTTTATCGATGCAGAACATGCCCTTGACCCAATTTATGCTAAAAAACTGGGTGTGAACATCGATGAGCTGTTGGTTTCACAACCTGATACGGGTGAACAAGCGCTTGAAATTTGTGATGCCTTGGCCCGTTCTGGTGCCATTGATGTTATCGTCATTGACTCTGTGGCTGCACTGACACCAAAAGCTGAAATTGAAGGTGAAATGGGCGATAGCCACATGGGCCTACAAGCACGTATGCTTTCTCAAGCGATGCGTAAGTTAACGGGTAACCTAAAACAGTCCAACTGCATGTGCATCTTCATTAACCAGATCCGTATGAAAATTGGTGTGATGTTTGGTAACCCTGAAACCACAACAGGTGGTAATGCCCTTAAATTCTACGCTTCAGTTCGTTTAGATATTCGTCGTACAGGCTCTATCAAAGAGGGTGACGAAGTCGTGGGTAACGAAACGCGTATTAAAGTGGTGAAGAACAAAATCGCGGCTCCCTTTAAACAAGCGGATACTCAAATTCTTTACGGACAAGGTTTTAACCGTGAAGGTGAATTGGTTGATCTTGGCGTGAAACATAAATTGGTTGAGAAAGCGGGCGCTTGGTATAGCTATAACGGTGATAAAATTGGTCAAGGTAAAGCAAACGCCTGTAAATTCTTGAGAGAGAATCCAGCTGCAGCTATGGCTCTTGATACTAAGTTACGTGAAATGCTGCTCAATCCAGCCGAGTTAATTGTTGAAGAACCTATTTTGAGCGAAATGCCTCAAGAAGAAGAGTTGTAATCTTCTCCACGTTTATATTTCAACAAAGCCCTGCAATGCAGGGCTTTGTTTTATCCATGACCAATAGGGACAGTATGTATTCCTCTGAATTCAAATCGACGTTATCGTGCAAAGAGTGCGCATTGCAATTACTGAGCCGGCGAGATCACAGCGAGCATGAGCTACAGCAAAAGCTCATTAGTAAAGGGTATGATGCGGAAATTATCGTTCAAACCATGAGTTACTGCCTTGAGAACCATTATTTGGATGAACTGCGCTATGCCGCAAGTCAAATAAGACAACATGTCACTAAAGGTCATGGTGAGCGGCGCATTCGACAAGAGCTGAGCCAAAAAAGAGTCAGTAGCGATGATATTGAAACCGCTTTATATCAAGAGCCTCAAGATTGGTTTGAATTGGCAAAAGCAGTGGCTGAAAAAAAATTCAGAGAACCTGCGGAAAAAGGTTCAAAAGAACATGCCAAACAAGTGCGTTTTTTGCAGTATCGAGGCTTTAGCTTCGAGCAAATTAGCTACGCTTTATCATCATCGGAAGCTTAACTCTTCGTCTGATCTGCAATTTATTTCCTGCCATGCCTTTTCTATAAGAAAACTAGTCGAACTCTTGTCCATGCTTTACAATAACGCAAAATTCTAACTTGAGTATTTCAGGAAGAGCTGCATGTTTATGAGCACTGATGAGGTTCGCCGCGCGTTCCTCTCGTTCTTTGAAAGTAAAGGACACCAAATTGTTGATAGTTCATCATTAGTCCCCGCTAATGACCCAACCCTGTTGTTCACAAATGCAGGAATGAACCAATTTAAAGATTGTTTTCTTGGTTTAGAAAAGCGTGCTTATACACGTGCAACAACGGCGCAACGTTGTGTGCGAGCTGGTGGTAAGCATAACGATCTGGAAAACGTTGGTTTTACCGCTCGTCACCATACCTTTTTTGAAATGTTGGGTAACTTCAGCTTTGGTGATTACTTCAAAGAAGACGCTATTGCATACGCGTGGGAGTTTCTTACTGTAACACTCAAGTTGCCCGCTGATCGTCTACTGGTTACCGTGTATGAAACCGATGATGAAGCATTTGATATCTGGAATAAAAAAGTAGGCATTCCGGCTGAGCGCATTATTCGCATTGGCGATAAACCGGGTGGTAAAGCTTATGAGTCAGACAACTTCTGGCAAATGGGTGATACGGGTCCGTGTGGTCCTTGTACTGAAATTTTCTATGATCATGGCGATCATATCTGGGGTGGTCCTCCAGGTTCTGCAGAGGAAGATGGCGATCGTTTCATTGAAATTTGGAACAACGTCTTCATGCAGTTTAACCGTCATGCCGATGGCACGATGGAGCCACTTCCAAAACCTTCCGTTGATACCGGTATGGGTATTGAACGTATTTCTGCGATCATGCAGGGTGTTCACTCAAACTATGAAATTGATGTGTTTCAAGCCTTGATTAAAGCCGCCGCTGATGTAACGGGTTATGACGATCTTTCCAATCAATCGCTACGCGTTGTTGCTGATCACATCCGTTCTTGTGCTTTCTTGATTGTGGATGGTGTGATGCCATCGAATGAAGGCCGTGGCTATGTACTGCGTCGGATTATTCGTCGAGCGGTGCGTCATGGTAATAAATTGGGCGCACAAGGTGCCTTCTTCCACAAACTGGTTGGCCCATTAGCACAAGTGATGGGAACGGCTGGTGAAGAACTGAAAAAGCAGCAAGCGCTTGTAGAAAAAGTGCTGCGCATTGAAGAAGAGAACTTCGGTCGCACTCTTGAACGCGGTATGGCGATCCTCAATGATGCACTCGATAATTTAGAGGGTAGCGTACTGGATGGTGAAACTGTCTTTAAACTTTACGATACCTACGGTTTTCCGGCTGATTTAACGAATGATGTTGCACGTGAACGTGAGTTGACCATTGACGAACAAGGTTTCGAAAAAGCGATGGAAGAGCAGCGTCAACGAGCGCGTGAAGCGGGCCAATTTGGCACTGACTACAATGCAATCATTAAAGTTGATACCAATACCGCTTTCTGTGGCTACAGCGCGACACAAGGCGAGAGCCGCATTGCCGCTATGTTTGTTGACGGCAATGAAGTTGACACTCTATCTGCGGGTGATAAAGCGATTTTGATCTTGGGCGAAACACCTTTCTACGCTGAATCCGGTGGTCAATGTGGTGATGCGGGTGTTATTCAAACGGCCACGGGCTTGTTTAAAGTTGAAGATACACAAAAACTCGGCAACGCCATTGCTCATCACGGTGAACTCATCGAGGGCGTACTCGCCAAAGGCGATGAAGCGAAAGCCATTGTTGATGCTAAGCGCCGCGCTGCAATTTCACTGAACCACTCCGCCACACATTTGTTGCATGCTGCACTTCGCCAAGTATTAGGTACGCACGTGGCGCAAAAAGGCTCATTGGTAAAAGCGGAAAGCTTGCGTTTTGACTTCTCTCATTTAGAAGCAATGACGCCCGTAGAGCTAAAAGAAGTGGAACGTCTAGTGAACGCGCAAATTCGCCGTAACCACACGATTGAAACCAATATTATGGACATCGAAGCGGCAAAAGCCAAAGGTGCTATGGCACTGTTTGGTGAAAAATACGACGATGAAGTTCGTGTATTGTCGATGGGTGATTTCTCAACCGAACTGTGTGGTGGTATTCACGCAAGTAACACCGGTGACATCGGCCTATTCAAAATAGTTTCTGAAGGCGGTGTTGCCGCTGGCATTCGTCGTATTGAAGCGGTGACGGGTGAAGGCGCGCTGGATCTATTGGATCAACAGCAGGCTCAATATGAAGTCAAAGTGGCTGAAATGGCGGCTAAAGCGAAATCTTTGGAAAAAGAGTTGCAGCAGTTAAAAGATAAACTTGCAGCGAAAGAAAGTGCCAATCTGATCAGCAATGTAAAAGAAATTGCGGGTGTGAAAGTGCTAGTTGCTCAACTTAATGGCGCCGATAACAAAGCGCTGCGTGGTATGGTTGATGAGCTAAAAAATCAGTTGGGCAGTGGCATTATCATGCTGGGTAATGTGGCTGATGATAAAGTGGGTTTGATTGCGGGTGTGACCAAAGATCTTACCGCTAAAGTTAAAGCAGGGGAGCTGGTCAATATGGTTGCCTTGCAAGTGGGTGGTAAAGGTGGCGGCCGTCCGGATATGGCTCAAGCGGGAGGTACAGATGTTAATGCCTTGCCTGGCGCTTTAGCTTCCGTAGATGCTTGGATTGCTGAGCATCTATAAACCGTTGTAATAAGTCACGCTCAATCACTGTTTTTTGATTGGGCGTAATTTTATTTACCAAACCAAGTGGTCTAATTGGCGCAATAGGATACGAGCCAGTTATCTGCTTGGTTTTGTTTTTGTAACTACTGAATCGATACTCAACATAGTGCTCTGCTTTCGATTTGGTCCTAATGAGACTTTGGTCTTGGGAAGGTGAAGATAGGTGAAAAAGCCCCTTATCGTGCAAAAGTTTGGCGGAACCTCGGTGGGTTCAATAGAACGAATCCATACCGTCGCTGAACACATCATTAAGGCGAAGAATGATGGTAATCAAGTGGTTGTAGTTGTTTCTGCAATGTCAGGAGAAACCAATCGACTGTTGGGCTTAGCACAACAAATCGATAGTGTACCAACTGCAAGAGAACTTGATGTTTTGCTCTCTGCTGGTGAGCAAGTGTCTATGGCGCTATTAGCGATGACACTCAATAAATTAGGCTATTCAGCTCGCTCACTAACCGGAGCTCAAGCGAACATTGTGACCGATAATCAACACAATGACGCGACGATTAAAATGATTGATACTCGAACGATTACCGAGTTGCTGGCACAAGATCATATTGTGGTGGTAGCGGGTTTTCAGGGTGTGAATGAGAATGGGGATATCACCACTTTAGGACGTGGAGGTTCTGACACTAGTGCTGTGACGCTAGCGGGAGCTCTTAAAGCCGATGAGTGTCAAATATTCACTGATGTGGATGGCGTTTACACATGTGATCCACGTGTGGTTGCAACGGCTCAAAAATTAGAGATCGTTGATTTCCCGTCAATGGAAGAAATGGCACGTAAAGGCGCTAAAGTTCTGCATTTACCTTGTGTGCAATATGCGTGGGAAAATGAAGTTCCTTTACGCGTATTATCTACTTTTGATGTAAACGCAGGCAGTCTAATCAAAGGTGAGCAGTGTCATAAAGCAGTATGTGGCATTGCGATTCAACGCGACATGGCGCTTATTACTGTGCAACATGATCATTTCCCGAGTTTAGCCAAGCAGTGCCAAATGCTCGGTGTGGAAGTGTGGAGTGTGATCGAAGAGGCAGAATGGACAGGTGTCATTATAAAACGAGACGCTTGTGCTAAATTAGCTCTGGTTTTCAATGACAAAATCCGTAATAGTGAACCCGTTAGTTTATTGACCACGGTAGGTTTACTAGCTCAGGAATTAGTTGAACGCTCATGTGAATTACTTGCAGAACAAGGGATCGAAGTGAGTTCCCTTTCGGTTGATAAACAATCGTTAATGCTAGTTATGCAGCCACAACATGTTGATAAGGCAGCCAATATTTTACATGAGGCCTATATAACGTCAGATGAGCTATTAGCTTTTCACCTAAAACATGTCTCTTTAGGGTGAGAGCGCACTAATAGATAGTTTACGAAAATATAACTTTTAGTGGATAATAGCGCAGTTGCAATATAATACAGAGATTACTCAAGGAGCAAAGAATGCTAATTTTGACTCGCCGTGTTGGCGAAACACTAATGATCGGTGATGAAGTGACAGTAACAGTTCTTGGTGTAAAAGGTAACCAAGTGCGTATCGGTGTGAATGCACCGAAAGAGGTTTCTGTCCACCGTGAAGAAATCTACATGCGCATTCAAGCTGAAAAAGGTAATGGTAGTGTTGCACCTAGCAACTACTAATTATCACAAGGAAGGCTAGCGAATTTTGCTGGCCTTTTTTATGCTTTGAAGTCACTGATATGACAGAAAAGTTTAATTTCACAGCGCTTTGATTAAATAGCCAACGGTTGATTTGATTTTTGTCGCTTTTACCAAGAAAGTGTTTGACATATTTTTGGTAAAAAGTAATATGTGCCTCCGCAAGACGGTGAGGTGGCCGAGAGGCCGAAGGCGCTCCCCTGCTAAGGGAGTATACGGTTTATAGCCGTATCGAGGGTTCGAATCCCTCCCTCACCGCCATTCTTGCTTATTTGGTTTAGCATCCAAATAAAGAACAATGTGCGTCCTTAGCTCAGCTGGATAGAGTACCTGGCTACGAACCAGGCGGTCGGAGGTTCGAATCCTCCAGGACGCGCCATATTCTTTCGTAAGATTGAATGTGAAAATGCGGTGAGGTGGCCGAGAGGCCGAAGGCGCTCCCCTGCTAAGGGAGTATACGGTTTATAGCCGTATCGAGGGTTCGAATCCCTCCCTCACCGCCATTTATTGACCATGAGTCAATTTTTTTGTTCAGAAATAAAATTTTTGCGATGTAATTCACATCTTGCGCGCTCATAGCTCAGCTGGATAGAGTACCTGGCTACGAACCAGGCGGTCGGAGGTTCGAATCCTCCTGAGCGCG
>NZ_CAWNTB010000179.1:0-20307 GCF_963877065.1 Vibrio sp. V01_P9A10T6 | reverse complement strand
CCACATGCTTTAGCCAGTTCATTGACCACAAAACTGGTATTTTCACCAGTTTTACGAATATGAACCATTAAGTGTTCACCACTTCCTGCCAGTTCGAATCCTAAGTCTTCAATCACTTTAAAGTGCTCTGGCTTGGCTTTTATTTTGGCTTTAGCGGCTGGTTTACCACAAAGGTAAGCCAATGAAGATAATATATCTGACATGTTTTCATCCGTCGCTGACGCGAGTTGGCGGTAATAATAAAAACAGCGACGCATGAGCCGCTATTGCGCGTTACTGAGCGTGCCATTCGTTGGCGGTAGTCCATCAATAACGTGTTTTTACATAGAAGGAGAGGTAAGTGAATTACCATTACCTCTTCAATTTGTTGGGTCGTTTTATTAAGGCAATATTATGCTTTGATCAACCGTGCATTTAATCTGTAGTACATTTGATCAATAAGACAACCGCTTCGCAAGCAATACCTTCTTTGCGCCCAGTGAAACCAAGGCGCTCGGTTGTGGTTGCTTTGACGTTAATATTATCTAGCGTCGTTTCAAGATCTTGCGCAATGGCAGCGCACATCGCTTCAATATACGGCGCCATCTTCGGCGCTTGCGCGATAATGGTGACGTCGGCATTTCCTAAACGGTAGCCTTGCGCTTTCACACGGCGATAGACATCTTTCAATAATTCACGGCTATCTGCCCCTTTCCATTTATCATCGGTATCGGGGAAATGGCGGCCAATATCACCTGCGGCAATCGCGCCAAGCAACGCATCACTTAAAGCATGCAAGGCGACATCACCATCGGAATGAGCAATTAAGCCTTGCTCATAAGGAACGGCAATTCCCCCAATGATGACTGGACCTTCACCGCCAAATTTATGAACATCAAAACCGTGGCCAATTCTAATCATGGTTATTTCCTATTGCGGCTAGTGAAGAAGTACGACCTAAATAAAACTCAGCTAAAGCGAGATCTTCGGGTTGCGTAATTTTTAGATTATCCGCCCGCCCAGCGACCAACGCTGGATGTAACCCTTGCCACTCCATTGCGGATGCTTCATCGGTGATGATGACTTGCTGATCTAACGCGTCCGACAAAGCCTCAAAAAGCGGCTTGGCTCTAAACATCTGGGGGGTGAGTGCGTGCCATAATGCAACGCGATCAACGGTATGATCAATGTTGTTTTCGCCATCAGCACGCTTCATTGTGTCTCGAACGGGTGCAGCTAAAATCGCACCTACCGGATGCTCTTTAGCCGTCGTAATCAATCGGTCAATATCTGCAAAAGTAAGACAAGGCCGCGCTGCATCATGCACGAGAACCCATTCACCTAGGGAATTAGCTAAAACATATTGCAGCGCAGAGAGCACCGAGTCGGCTCGCTCTTGACCACCGCTGACGCGAATAACATTTGGGTTAGTGGCTAATGGCAGAGCAAAATAGTAAGGATCATCGTCACTGACGGCGACAACAACGCGATCAATATTAGGGTGCGCGAGCAGCGTCGCTATTGTGTGTTCGAGAACGGTTTTGTTGTGTATGGTTAAATACTGTTTCGGACGATCCGCTTGCATTCGGCTGCCAACACCAGCAGCCGGTACAATCGCGGTAAGAGAAAGCGTACTGTGCGGCATTTATTGACTATCCTCACCGACCAATCGATAGAAAGTTTCACCTGCTTTTATCATTCCTAATTCATGACGCGCTCGCTCTTCAATCGCGTCCAATCCTTGTCGTAAATCATCAATTTCGACGAACATTTCCGAATTTCGTAGCGTTAGGTTTTCGTTTACTTGTTGCTGCACGTCAATTTCATCGACAATGGTTCGATAATCAGCAATGCCATTTTTACCGAGCCACAAATCGTACTGTAATAAACCGAATAATAACGCCAATGTCACCGCAAAAAGTCGCATCACATCTATAACCATTCAAAACGTTCACTATGAAAGAGAACGTAAACGATAAACAAAGCGTGCTGTTTAAAAAAAGTGACGCTCTAACACAGCACGAAAATGATGGCTATTTATACCACAAGCCTTTATTTAACTCATCATTAGGAACGCAAATAAGCCGCCACCCAGAATTAAACGGTAAATGACAAACGGAGTCATACCCATTTTAGAAATCAGTTTTAAGAAGAAATGGATACAAATATAAGCACTGATAAAGGAGGTCAGGATACCCGTCATTAAGAAACCAAAATGCACAGGTTCGCCACTGGTCACCAGCTTTAACCCTAAATAGCCACCCGCCAAAACAATGATAGGAATCGACATCAAGAAAGAAAAACGCGCGGCCGCTTCACGAGTAAAACCAAGATACAACGCCGCAGTGATGGTCGCTCCTGAGCGAGAGGTACCGGGGATCACCGCAACTGCTTGTGCCAAACCAATCATCAGCGATTTTTTCCAATCGGCTTGGTATTCATCATCCGCTAATGGAGCGTTTTTATCGACATACCACAGTAATAGACCAAAAATAATAGTGGTGGTTGCTATCACCCAAGCACTGCGTAGGTAGAGTTCAACAATATCTTTCATAAAAAAGCCGAAAATACAGGCAGGAATGGTTGCTAGTACGATCATCCATGCCAGTTTCGATTCTTTACTGCGCTCGCCTTTAAAAATCGAGGAAAGAAAAGCGCGCAGTAAAGTCACGACTTCTTTCCTAAAATAGATAACCACAGCAGCTAATGTGCCGACATGCACCGCCACATCAAAGGCAAGACCTTGATCTTCCCAGCCTAAAATGGCTGAAGGCAAAATTAAATGTGCGGAGCTGGAGATAGGTAAAAATTCGGTTAAGCCTTGAATCAAAGCCAAAAAAAACGCTTCTAAATAACTCATTACTGACTCTTATTAATTAATGTCAAACCAAAGTTTGACAGGGGTGAGCGATTCTAAGTTGATCGCCTGTTGCCATATTTGACGCACACTACGGCCATCATTGGGAACGATCCGTTCCGGTGACAAATCGTAAAGTGGTTGTATGACAAATGGATATTTAAAGATATCACTGCGTGGCAGTTCAGGATCTTGCGCTGAAATTTCTTCACCAAACAAGATGATATCGAGATCTAAGGTGCGATCTTGAAATTTTTTCGCCTGCGGGTCGCGCCCCCATCGAAATTCAATCGCTCGAAGTTGCGCCACGAAATCACTCAACGAAAGCCTTGTTTCCAGCGCAACGACTAAATTATAAAAGGCCGCACTATTGAACCCAACCGATGCACATTCGTAAATGGTCGAGATCTGTAGATGATTTCCGATGGTCGACAATTCCTCGATGGCCGCTTCGATATGTTTGCGTCTTTCAATATTAGAACCGACGCCAACATAGACCGTCGTCATGCATGGCCTCGTTCAATGATAACGCCAACACTGGATGCCTGTGCTACCGCGCCGGGCTTTGCTAAGCGAATTTTAACCCAAGGAACGGAAAAACGCTGCATCAGAAGCTCTGCTACTTCTTCTGCAACACGCTCTACCAATAAAAAGCGACCATTTTCAATATGTGCGATCACCGCTTGACTCACTTGTGCGTAGTCTAATGCATCGCTCACATCATCACTTTTACCTGCGGGTTGATTGTCGTGCGCCATTTCGATGTCGAGCACCAACTTCTGCTTGATCTCTTGTTCCCAATCATACACACCAATGGTGGTGATCACCGTCAGCTGCTCAATAAAGACTTTGTCCATTTTTGCGTCTCTTCCTCTAGAGGTCGGATACCCTAATTACGTAAAAAATCGTACTATTTTGCCTAATCGCGATATCATATACCCAAACTGAGTCGAGATGCGAAATCCAAAACATTTTTTTGCTTTTCATCATGGTTAACAATGGCTTGTGAACTTGCTTTAGGGCATTTCCACTGCAGAGGTACTTATGACACCACTCGCACTGATAATGATCATTTCTGCCTATTTACTGGGTTCGATCTCAAGTGCGGTGTTGATCTGCCGTTTATTACGCCTGCCCGATCCTCGCAATATGGGCTCAAATAACCCCGGTGCAACTAACGTATTACGCATTGGTGGAAAAAAAGCCGCCATCGCGGTACTGCTGTGTGACATGCTCAAAGGTACTATTCCCGTATGGGGCAGCTACTATTTGGGGATTGACCCCATTCTATTGGGCCTAGTCGCCATCGCCGCTTGCCTTGGCCATATGTATCCTATTTTCTTTCATTTTAAAGGCGGAAAAGGTGTTGCAACAGCACTGGGAGCAATCGCACCGATCGGTTTAGATCTCACCGCACTTATCATATTGACTTGGGTCAGCATTGCATTTTTATTTCGCTATTCATCCTTAGCGGCTTTGGTTACCGTGCTGCTCGCTCCGTTCTACACTTGGTTGATCAAACCGCAATATACCTTACCGGTAGCAATGCTGTGCTGCCTTATCGTGTTTCGTCATCACCAAAATATTAAACGGTTATTGGCTGGCACAGAGCCGAAAGTGGGTGAGAAAAAAACGCTTGGTTCTTGAGCTAGCTTGGATGATGGATAAACCCGCTTGCAAATAACGTCAATGACGAATAAGTAAAAGGCCTCTTACGAAGCCTTTTTTGATTAAGCATGACCCGCAAATAAGGGAAGACTAGCTAAGCGCTTTTTTCAAGAAACGGGTCAACATGGCGGTAACGTATTCAGGTTGTTCTAAGTTACTGATATGTCCAGCATTAGCAATAACCTCTAACTCACTGCCGTGAATGGCATCATTCATTAAGTAAGCCTCAAGAGGCGGACGAGGCATATCTTCAGCGCCAGCTGCAATCAGCACTGGCAACCTCAATTGCTCCACCTCTTCAATCATGTCACGACGACCGAAGATCATTTTCCCCAACCGAGCCACTTCCACCGCTTGTTGACCAGTAAGCGCCGATAAATGTTGCTTGAATCCAGCCACTAATGCCGGAGATTGCTGCTCGCCATCTTTTGCAAAAAACATCGGTACAACTGCATCAACAATCGGTGCTGGCACTTGCTGCATCGCCGCAATCGCATCGAGCATGGCAAAATATTTTGCATGGCTGACTTCAGGCTCTAGACCAACAAAGGTATCCATCATCACTAATGATTTCACGCGCGCAGACGCAAGAACGGCTAACTCAGCCCCCCACATTCCACCTACAGAAAGACCAATGATAGAAAACTGCTCAATCGATAAGTGGTCCATCAAAGCCAAAATATGCTGAGCATAATCTTTCAGTGTGTTCATGGATGACGGTGCAAAATCTGACTGACCATGTGCCCATAAATCAGGCACGATACAGCGGTAGTGTTGACTCAACGCTTCCACCTGAGGTGCCCACATTGCGCTGTCCCACAGATAACTGTGACCGAAAACAAGCACTTCACCTTGCCCTTGATCCAAATAGCGCATCTGGCAATCATCAATAACAAATGTCTTCATTGTGAATCCAATATTAGTAAAGTAGGTTGGCATTGTAGCATTGATATGAGCGATAACAGCTCAGAGCAGAATTTAAGCAATGGCTAATTAAAATAAATACAGAACACCACAGAAACGGAAGTACCAAAGAACAAAACGGCCTCTAAAAAGAGACCGTTGCGACACCCGCTAAATAATGGGTTTAAGTTGATCAATCGGCCAGCGAGGTGTTGCCTGCACCGCTAAATCGACTGTTTCACCATTTTTTAAACGCTGCATACCCGCATAAGCAATCATTGCACCGTTGTCGGTACAAAACTCAGTACGCGGATAATACACTTCACCACCGATTTTTTTCGCCAGTGCGCCAAGCTCTACACGTAACTGCTTATTGGCACTCACGCCACCGGCAATAACAATGCGTTTCATGCCCGTTTGCTCAAGGGCGCGTTTGCACTTAATCACTAAAGTGCCACACACCGCCTCTTGAAAGGCATACGCAATATCCGCTCGGGTCTGATCATCATTCTCATTAGCTGCAATCGTATTGGCTGTAAATGTTTTTAAACCAGAGAAACTCATGTCTAACCCTGGTCGATCCGTCATCGGACGCGGAAACTTAAAACGCCCTGGCGTTCCTTTTTCAGCCAAACGAGCCAACAATGGCCCCCCGGGATAATCAAGCCCCATCAGCTTCGCGGTTTTATCAAACGCCTCACCGGCCGCGTCATCAATAGACTCTCCGAGGATCTTATATTCACCAATCCCTTGCACCTCTACCATCATGGAATGACCACCGGAAACCAGTACGGCCACAAACGGAAACGGAGGCGGATTATCTTCAAGCATCGGAGCTAAAAGGTGCCCTTCCATATGGTGAACAGGCACCGCTGGCACATTCCACGCATAAGCCAAACTACGGCCAATCGTCGCGCCAACAAGCAGCGCACCCACTAAACCAGGACCTGCGGTGTAAGCCACGCCATCAATATCCGCTGGCGTCAAATTCGCTTCAGCCATCGCTGCTTTTATCAGTGGAATGGTCTTTTTAACATGGTCTCTAGAAGCAAGCTCCGGCACCACACCGCCGTAATCGGCGTGCAGTTTTACTTGGCTGTACAATTGATGAGAAAGTAAGCCTTTCTCTTCGTCATAAATGGCGATGCCAGTCTCGTCACACGAGGTTTCAATACCAATAATGCGCATAATTTTCTCAGCACGCTTTCATCAACAATTGGAAATGGCCGCCATGTTACCCCGCCTTGGCTCCGTAAACAAATTTTGTACAGACTATAATCGACAAAGTGCTTTACAAAGCTATTGCGATCGGATTAAAATTCCGCACCATTTTTGATCAAGCTGATAACCGAGCAAACAGACAAGAAATCTTGTGGTTTAAGCCTCAAAATATCAGCGTTAACGAATAACCCCTGAGGTGAAAGGCATATGCCAATAGTTAAAGTACGTGAAAACGAACCGTTCGATGTTGCATTACGTCGTTTCAAGCGCTCTTGCGAAAAAGCAGGTATCCTTTCTGAAGTGCGTCGTCGTGAGCACTATGAAAAACCAACTACCGTTCGCAAACGCGCTAAAGCAGCAGCTCAAAAGCGTCACGCTAAGAAGCTAGCTCGCGAAAACGCACGTCGCGTTCGCCTGTACTAATAACCTTTTTCCATTAAGGAACGAGAGTTATGGCTCTAATTGATATCCTCAAAGAAGAGCAAAAATTAGCGATGAAAGCCAAGGATAAAGTACGCCTTGGCACTATTCGTTTAGCCTTATCCGCGATCAAACAACGAGAAGTCGACGAGCAGATCACTCTGAACGACGACGATATTCTTGCTGTGATGGTAAAAATGGTTAAACAACGTCGCGACTCTGTCGCTCAATATGAAGCTGCCAATCGTCAAGATCTCGCAGATGCAGAGCAAGCAGAAATCACTATCCTTGAGGCATTTATGCCTCAGCCGTTGAGCGATGATGAAGTGAGCGCATTAATTGATGATGCGATCACCCAGTCCGCTGCTGCTGGCATGCAAGACATGGGGAAAGTGATGGCTGTCTTGAAACCGCAAATTCAAGGGCGTGCAGATATGGGTAAAGTCAGCGGATTAGTTCGAACTAAACTCGCTTAAATGCCCGCATCAAATTGCATCAAGCCGTGCTATCCTCTGGAGCGCACGGCTTGTTTGTATCTAATCACTCGTTTTAATCTTTTCTTTTAGGTTTTATGGCAGGACACATCCCTCGCAGTTTTATTGATGATCTCCTTGCTCGACTTGATATTGTCGACATCATAGACGCACGTGTGAAACTTAAGAAAAAAGGTAAGAACTACGGTGCTTGCTGCCCATTCCATAATGAAAAAACGCCCTCATTTAGTGTAAGCCAAGAAAAACAGTTCTATCACTGCTTTGGTTGTGGCGTGCATGGTAATGCAATCGATTTTTTGATGGAATTCGACCGCCTTGAATTTGTTGAAGCGATTGAAGAACTCGCAGCTCAATTGGGCTTAGAGGTCCCTCGAGAGAAAAGCTCTTATGGTTCATCTACTCCCAGCAAAACAAAAGCTCAGAAGATAGAGCTTTATGATTTAATGGAATCTATATCTCGACTATACAAAACCGAACTCCGCAAGGATACCGGTATCGAGGCGATCAAATACTTAAAGCAAAGAGGTCTTAGCGGAGAAATCGTAGCCAAATTTGGTATTGGTTTCGTACCCGAAGGTTGGGATACCGTTAAGAAGCACTTTGGTCAAGACCAAGACAAAGTACAGACGCTAGTCGAGGCCGGAATGCTTATCCAGTCTGATAACAACAGATCATATGATCGTTTCCGAAACCGGGTTATGTTTCCCATCCGTGGGCATAAGGTAAACAGAGGAAAGATCATAGGCTTTGGTGGTAGAGTACTCGACGATAGTACACCAAAATACCTTAACTCCCCCGAAACTGACATATTCAAAAAAAGCAAGGAGTTATATGGACTCTATGAAGCTTTAGAATACGATAAAGATCCAAAACACTTAATTGTAGTTGAGGGTTATATGGATGTTGTGGCGTTAGCTCAATACGATGTTAATTATGCTGTTGCTTCGTTAGGCACCTCAACAACTGGTGAGCACTTGCAGACGCTGTTCCGCCAAACCAATACCGTGGTTTGCTGCTACGATGGCGACAGGGCTGGGCGAGATGCCGCTTGGCGCGCACTTGAAAATGCCCTCAGCTATCTGCGCAGTGGCAATGTACTGAAATTTTTATTTCTTCCCGATGGTGAAGATCCCGACAGCTACATACGTCAACATGGTAAGGCCGCTTTCGAACAGCAAGTATCCAATGCTGTTCCTCTATCTAAATATTTATTTTCCAATTTACTTACCCAAGTTGATGTAGGAAACGATGAAGGAAAAGCCGCATTAGAGGCACTAGCGATGCCATTCATCAACAAAGTACCCGATGAATCTTTGCAGGCACAGCTACTTAAAATTCTTGGGCAAAAGACAGGGATTTATAAAAAACCCAGTTTGCCAAGTGGCAAAGACATGCGCCCTCAACCGCACAAAGAGTTGAAGCGCACACCGATGCGTGAAGTGATCGCTTTGCTTATTCAAAATCCAAGCTATGCTGAAATGGTGCCTGATATTTCCAGCGTTCAATCCTTGCCCATACCCGGTTTAAGTTTATTAATTGAGGTACTTGAGAATTGTCAAGCGTACCCCAATATTACTACAGGCCAATTGCTTGAACACTGGCGCGGTAATAAAAACGAGACCCTTCTGTCTCGCCTCGCAAGTTGGGAAATTCCACTTGTTGAAGACAACCAAGAAGAACTATTTTTAGATTCATTGGACAAAATATTGGCTCAATGCATCGAAAAGCAAATTGAAAACCTGCAGGCAAAAGAAAGAAGCGTCGGTTTATCAGCCGAAGAGAGACGGGAGCTTCAAGACTTAATGAAAGACTTGAAAGCGTAACCCAGTTTAAATAGTCAGCAATGAATAAATTTGTTAGTATATGTGGTTTGCATTTCGCATACTAATTCCTTCACCAGATATGAAGTTGGATACCGTCTATGGATCAAAATCCGCAGTCACAGCTAAAACTACTTGTCATTAAAGGCAAAGAGCAAGGCTATCTGACCTACGCCGAAGTAAATGACCACCTACCAGCAGAAATCGTAGATTCCGAGCAGGTAGAAGATATCATTCAGATGATCAATGACATGGGCATTAAGGTGGTAGAAACTGCCCCTGATGCCGATGATCTTGCTCTAAATGATGACAACGCAATCACCGATGAGGATGCTGCCGAAGCTGCAGCCGCTGCATTATCCAGTGTAGAAAGCGAAATTGGTCGTACTACCGACCCTGTGCGCATGTATATGCGCGAAATGGGTACCGTAGAACTGCTGACTCGCGAAGGTGAAATTGATATCGCTAAGCGTATTGAAGATGGTATTAACCAAGTTCAACGCGCAGTGGCTGAATATCCAGGCACCATTCCATACATCTTAGAGCAATTTGACAAAGTTCTTGCTGAAGAACTTCGTTTAACAGACCTGATCTCAGGTTTTGTTGATCCTGACTCAGATGCAACGAACGCCCCAACAGCGACCCATATCGGTTCAGAGCTTGCTAGTGCTGACCTTGCTGATGAAGACGACCTCGATGATGACGACGATGACGACAGCGAAGATACTGACTCTGAAGAAGATGCAGGAATCGACCCTGAGCTTGCGCTAGAAAAATTCACCGAACTACGCAACAAGTATCAAAATCTTCAACTCGCGAAAAATGAGCATGGCTATGACAGCAATAAAGCCGCCCAAGCCACCGAGTTGATGTTGGATATTTTCCGTGAATTCCGACTCACGCCAAAGCAATTTGACTACCTAGTCAACAAGCTTCGCACCTCTATGGATCGTGTTCGTACTCAAGAACGTCTGATCATGAGAGCTGCGGTCGAATACGGTAAAATGCCTAAGAAATCATTCATTGCCTTATTCACTGGCAATGAATCAAGCGATGCATGGTTAGATGAAGTACTCGCTTCAGAAAAACCTTATGCAGAAAAAATCAGACAGCAAGAAGAAGACATTCGTCGTTCAATTCATAAATTGAAAATGATCGAAGAAGAAACGTCTTTGAATGTACAAAACATTAAAGACATCAGCCGTCGCATGTCTATCGGTGAAGCGAAAGCTCGTCGAGCGAAAAAAGAGATGGTTGAAGCAAACTTGCGTCTGGTTATTTCTATCGCGAAGAAATACACCAACCGTGGCCTGCAGTTCTTGGATCTTATCCAAGAAGGTAATATCGGCCTGATGAAAGCGGTAGATAAGTTTGAATACCGCCGTGGTTATAAGTTCTCAACTTACGCCACTTGGTGGATTCGCCAAGCTATCACACGTTCAATTGCAGACCAAGCACGTACTATTCGTATTCCAGTGCACATGATCGAAACGATCAACAAACTGAATCGAATCTCACGTCAGATGCTGCAAGAGATGGGCCGCGAGCCTCTGCCAGAAGAATTGGCAGAACGCATGCAAATGCCAGAAGATAAAATTCGTAAAGTACTGAAAATTGCTAAAGAACCAATCTCGATGGAGACACCTATCGGTGACGACGAAGATTCGCATCTTGGTGACTTTATCGAGGATACAACCCTTGAACTACCACTTGATTCTGCTACGGCCACCAGCCTAAGAGCAGCGACTCGTGACGTTCTTGCTGGCCTAACCCCTCGTGAAGCGAAAGTACTGCGTATGCGTTTCGGTATTGATATGAATACAGACCACACGCTAGAAGAAGTTGGTAAGCAGTTTGACGTAACGCGTGAGCGTATCCGCCAAATTGAAGCGAAAGCACTGCGTAAACTGCGTCACCCAAGCCGCTCTGAAACATTGCGCAGCTTCCTAGACGAGTAATCGCAACCTATCCAATCTAAAAGGTGAGCACAAGCTCACCTTTTTTGTATCTCATGGTTTAAGTGGATAAAAACTAAGCGCATTTACCCTATTTTGCGGGTAGACACTCATAACTCCATCCCCTATAATCACACACCTAATTTGGCCCCTTAGCTCAGTGGTTAGAGCAGTCGACTCATAATCGATTGGTCCCCAGTTCAAGTCTGGGAGGGGCCACCACTTTCTCTCCGATAACATCCGTCAAAACCTACAAAGCCAATTAAATCAATACGTACCAAATTATTCAGCATTCATAGTCTCTTGTGACTAATGTACCATCGAATGTACCAACGGCTAAATATCGACTGTTCTGGTGGTACATCATGGCAAAAAGAGTGGTACCTTTAACTAACACTCAAGCCAAACAAGCTAAAGAATCTAGAGTCCATCCTACCCAACATGGGGTGAGCGCCTCTAGGATTACCGACTTGTAACTAAATCGAATAATCGAAAACGATGATCTCTTCGAGCAAAGGACGAAAGACATCCTTTAGCGCGTTATGCTCTGGATGAGGTAGGTAATTTTGGCGCCCTTGCTCATCGCTAAATGTCATTAAAACGCTGTGGGTATAACCTTGGTTTTTGCCTTCAGGGCTGTCGTTCACGCCCCACTCAACAGCAGCGACCCCCTCGACTTTCTCTGGCATGGCTTCAAACAGCGACTTGAGCTGTTGGATGTTGGCAGGCTGAGCTTGTGGTTTGAATTTGATTAATAAGATATGGCGGATCATTGTTCGCTCCGTTTCTGGCCGTAGAATTTCTTTTCATAAAGAGGGATAACGCTGGCTCACTGTTGCTAAAGCTGCTGCGCTTAAAACAATAAAGCGGCACTCAAGGTTTGAAGCGCCGCTTTATTGATTAAATGGGTTACAACCTTAACCGATATTGACCGATGAGCCACCAATAATTACGCCACCGCAGTCAACGGCATCGCCGACTCGAGCGGCGGGCTTGCCATCAATCATAACGCTACCCGAGCCCCCTTTAATTGCTCGCGGGTGGCTTGGGTTGTTCGGCTTATCATGAGGCTCTAACGGGTCGCCCTGCCTTGCCACCGCTTTGCCATCAATTTTTACCGTCGGTGACCCAGCGGTGATCGGCGTAGGAGGAAAACCATCATGATCGGATCCGATATCTCCTACTAATGCACCATTTGCCATTGATTTTCTCCTTATCAGATTCGTTGATTAAGCTTATTGCAATGTTGTTTTTACTTTAAGGGTTTAGGTGGTTTATACCGTGTTATATCAGCTAAAGTATTTGCCTTAGCAACTAATCCACCCAGTCAACACGGCGAGTAAAGCCATCGATATATACCATCGGTGTCATGGTGTTTATTGTTTTTTCAATCTTTTCACTGACAATATTTTCTTCTTTATCAGTCGCCTTATAAGAAGATGACAATTTACTATCACCTGTTAACCGTTTAAAAAGCATAGAGTAATAATATTTTTCATATTCATCCCGACTATTAAAATAATTCTCATATATCTCAAATGTGGATCCTAGACGAGTCAATTTCTCCATGAGTTGATTAAATATTTCTTCGTCAACATCAACTTCTAGTCGTCTTTTTAATGCAGGAATGTAATTGTTATTTGAAGCAATTGTTAATAAGTTAATAGCTAACTCATACTGCTCTGGTGTTTTGGCTTCATACTTATCTTTACCCTCTGGGCGAACTAAGATGGTATTGACATAGTCCATTAACGGTTGGTAGTAATGTGCTTGAGAAAAGCGAATCACCTCTTGAATATACTGAGCTCTAGTCTCTTTCGATTGGTCTAACTGTTGCTGTTTTAGTAAAAAATATTGAGCACGCAAATCGCCTTGTGCGGCAAGAGGTTTGAAAAGCTCGATAGCTTTTGTAAAATTATCTTCTGTGCAAAGTTGAGCTGAATTAGGATCATTAATTCCTAACAATTGGACAACCTGACTATCTAATGAACCCGACCCTAAATAAGCACAAGCATGGCTATTTTTTGAAATAGCTAAGGCTGCGTATGGATTACCCAAAGTTAATGACTGAAAGATTAAGTTGGTAACTTCGCGTCTCTTATAGTTATCCAAGAGCAACATACGTGCGTACCATAACATAGCATCAGGATTGCCCTCATCGATTAAACGTAATAATCCTTCCTCTGCGATATCCCATTGTCCATGTTGAATATTAACTAGTATTTCATACATCTTATCTCCCGGCTTTACGGTGCTTGAGATATAAGGATCATCCGATTTTTTATTAACATTCTCGGTAATAAATGGCTGAAATAGGGCAATATCGTCTTGTGGATTAGGCTTGCAAGCAACCAGCCCAACCATAACGCTCAGCAGCAAGGCAAGACGGACAAGTCGATTAGGATAAAGCTTCATGAATACTCCAATTGATAATAATTTCGTTCTTTTTCACTAGCTCACAGTGAAACTCTGTTTCTAGCCATACTTGGACTTTTTGACCGACAACGGGCTTGAACACCAGATCATTCGGGTAGGCATAATACTGGGTTGGCTTTTTAATTCCCACTAACAGACCGCTTTGGTACGATTCATCATAACGAGTTAGCACCATATTTTTGCATAAATTTTCAGATTCTTGATCAAACAACCTGATTAATCGTCCCCTATCAGCGCTACCAAATTCTTTCACAAATCTGGCCAAATTAAGCCACTGCGCTTGATAGGTTTGCCATTCAACCTGATGGTCTTTCTTGCCTGCGGGTAATTTCCCCATGGCAATCAAGGTTTCCTTCCACTGTCTCTGGTTCGCTTCCTCACCAACACTCTTATCCGCCGATAGCCACTGCATAATTTGTACAATCGCTTGGGCTTGAAGTTGATTCGCTTCGTGCTTCGCTCTGGATTGACCTTGAGCTAAGCTGCTTAAAATATTACAGAGCGTTTCAGGAGGTAATGTCACTATCCATTGGCGCATAATTGCACTTCGTTTGGTATCTGTTATACGTTCGGCTAAAAACGGCGCATATTCTTTACTCAGTACCTGTTGCTTATAACCCGCTAACGCCGTTACAGGCATAAGTAGCACCTGCGCCAAAGGTAAACCTAAGGCTAAACCAATGGTCATTAGGTTATTGAGTTCGTTAAAACTATCGTTGACTCCATTGGCATCCGCATCTCCAAAAATCGCTAGGCGGCGGAAATGGCTCTGTTTTAACACGCCAAGTAAGCAGCCAATAAACTCATCGACTGCGTTGGCATCCAGATTAATCGCCACTTTACCAGTGCAGCCGGGTCCCACAACCAGCCCCGCTGAAGCCACTAAGATGATAACTCCACCTTGAATCAGCAAACGAAACTCAGCGTGATAACCCGCACCAAATGAACCAGACAGTTTACCATCAATCGATCCTAATTTTTTCGGTGCCTTGGGCGCATTGCTCTGCGTAACAAATTTTACCGCAGGTGGGGCCCAGTAAACCGTTGCACCTAAAGTGCCCCCTGCTTCTACTCCAGCAAACGCATCAACAGAAACAGCGGCCTCCCCTGCATAACCAGCAGCTCCCGCACTTGCTAGGCTCGATCCGGGCAGAGCATAACCATTATAGATATTGGGATCAAACAGCCCTACCGTGCTACCTTTAATGCCAAAACCTTCACTCACATCACTCGGGCCGATTGCCAACTTAGCACTCAATTGGCATGAAGCGGCCGCCAGACCATAAACTGAACCGGCAATACAAACCCGCAGATCACCGGCTTCATATTTGTTTTCCTTATTGTTTTTATCGATATAAATTAAGTTAACCCCATGCCCTTTCACTTTTTCGACCTGCTCTTCCTTCATCATTTTATTTTCTGGTACAAGCGGGAGCCAAAATGAAAAACTGAGCTGACCTTGCAAGGCGGTGAATTGAGCCGAGATTGCCCCTGAGCCGCCGATATCACGCCGTTTTTTGATTAAATTTTGGTAGTTGCTTAGAGGGGTATTAAGTTCTTTCTCTGCCTTGGTTGATAAACGCAGCAACTGCGCTCCTGCGTCGACAGAATAGGCAGACGTTTCACCATTCGGACCAATACCGCCTTGGTAATGATAGCTATCTTGCCAAAAAGCAGTATCAAACTCAGCGCTGGCTTTCAATGGCATTAAATCTACTGTACTTTCAGGCTTGGTGAGCGCGTTGAGTGCGTCCTGCACAGACCCTGCTTCTACAATGTTTTTTCCATTCGATTGTGGCGCATTGAAGGTAATTTTTTCAGTAATGACTCGAACGTGCCCCGCCGCTAAGGCAGACAGTCGATCTTCATTAGTTTCTGGTATTAACCAGTGTGGGCCTCGGATGTAAAATACTTGACCATCTGAGAGCAAACAGCACTCCACCGCTTGAATATCGTTGGTTCCGGCTTTATTGATAAAACCTGACTTATGCTTTTCCTTGGGTTTAAATGTAGTTTCATCCCATAACAAGGTAAGAGCCGGCGGCATCTGGCTCGCGTTGCCCAAAGTAAATTCTAATCTATCAGCACCTTGCGCTGCCTTTTTTTGAGCCAGAGATTTTAGGTGATTTAACCGAGCTAAAGCGACTTTTTTAACCCAAAGTAATTGCCTAAAAAGTTCATCAATAGGTGTTGAACTGCTAGTACCAAGGAGTTGTGACAGTGCTTTTTTGTGCTTAATAACCGTGGCGTCAACGACCGCGATCAGTGCTTTTGCCGTGAAGTAAGACCACGCCGCACGTTCTGTAATAATGGTATTGAGATTGGCGTCTAATCGATCACCTGCGGTTTCCTTATATAACGCCTCGATCAATTGACTGTCATTGATGATGTCTAAGGCATCCCCCGATTCTCGCCATTTCTTCACTTTTTTTAATGCTTCGGGACCACAAGCTACGCCTGACTCACCTTCTAATTGGTCTAAGGTTAGACATTGCTCTTTAACGACTAAGCCATAATGGTTGATGTTTTTTAAGTTTATCGCACACACAAACAGCTTTTGTTTATCAAGAAATGCTTGCTGCTCTTTACTATCGAGCGTAGACATGCGAGAGCCTTGCTCTAGAGCTTGCTGCAACTGTGTTGGCCACTGCTTTAAATAAGCACGAGACTGTTGATAACTGCTGCGAAGCAATTCTTGATCTGATTTATCACGGTTTAGGTGCACTTGCTGTATCCAAGATGCCAAGTTCTTTTGGTGGCTACTGGTAAAATATTCGAGTTTTTTATCATAAATAAACTTGCTGCCATCATCTGCAACATGATTTTTTGCCGCTTTTTCAGCGGCTTTTTCTAGGCTTTCGACCTCTTTTTCAATTTTTTTAATCACCAGTGTCCGTAACTGTTGATTAATATTTTTTTCGAACAAAGGACCTTCTGGTGATGGCCGATATAAAGAGCCGAATTTTCCGTAGTATAAATGGGTGTTTTTTGCTTGCTCTCGATTAGATAACTTCTCACGAGTTTCTTCCAGCGACACGCCAATCAGCCTAGCCACTGTGATCAGATAATCATTCGGATTGGTCCCATCAACTCTGAATGCTTCATTTTTAATCACCAGCTTGGCAAGCAGCAGTGCCTGATATTTTTCAGCATCGTCTGACGTCATAAACTGTTCGTGAACTTTGGCGGCAAACTTTGAGATCAACCCCAACTTATTGAGGTTCTTCATCGTAGCTTCTGAATCATTCTCAACAATGGCTTGCGCCATGTGCGCCCTCTCTTCCTCAACTTTTTCTTTTGCTTGCTTAGTCAGCGCATACCAAGCTTTTTTACCCGTTTTAGGATGAGCAGGAACATACAAAATATCCTCGTATTCCTTGGGCGGTTGACATGTATCATTTCCACCGTTCACAACCGTTGGCGGCTCAACCAATTCAATACGCGAACCGTCAAATTCAATTGGCTTGGTTAGATCTGGCGGCAGTTTTAAAACGTTACCTTCATAAATCAGATTAGGATCTTTAATTTGTTCGCTGTTAAGTTTGATCAGCTCATCGATAGAAATATTGAAACGCTGAGCAAGTAAACTTAAGCAATCATTTTTTAAAATCGTATAGGCATTATTGGACATGTTTATACCCACTGCTTAAAGATAGGAGAGGTCAGAGTAGCAGGTTGGCTTTGCTCTGGCTGAATAGGTGAATGATGAAGCGTTTGCCGTTGACGTGCATGATTAACCCAATGAATGGCTTGAGCTGAACCTAAAAGGGTCTCAATATCGATGTCATTAAGTTGCGATGCAGCCTGATTCCAAAAGACATTGGTATAAAAACGCAAAAAGCAGGCTTTATTGTCGATCTTAACTTGGAGTAATGACTGTAAATGCTCACTAAATGCAGAGCCATCTTGACTCGCATCAAGCTCAAAAATAACCGAGCTTGAATCAAAATAAGGCAGCGTTAACCATTTATCTAATGCTGTCTTATCGCTACCCAAATTAACAACTAATGGGCTTTGATCATTCAAGTAATCAAAATCTGAACCAGCAAATAATACAATCGCCTGCTGAACGGCCATATTCCGAGTAAGAACATCAATCGCATCAGGAATACGGATGGTATCAACCACTAACCAATAATTAACAACCTTGAGTTGATTCATGAGGCACCTCGTTCGCACGGACAATCTTCTCGAGGACATGACCCATCACTTTGTTTTTGACACATTTTTGCCATGGGCACATTCGCAATAGACAATGTGGACATGGTTGCTGCTGATAGTTGTAATGGCAATGGGTTTGGTGCTGGCGGTGCAGCAATCATTTGATTCGGCAACGCCGCTACAACACCGCTATAACCCGAGCCGCTGCCTGCGCTGCCGCCAGAGTTGAGGTTGATCGCAGGCCCGACTAGGTGCACGCCGCCGCCATCCACTTTGATAAAACTACCCGCAGCTTTAATGGTGATTTCATTACCCGCATCCAATACCAACTTATTGCCTGCTTTAAGGTGCACTTCATTACCTGAATCAAAAACCGTTTTTTCACCGATTTTTTGGTGCAGTGAGCCACCCACTTCAAGGCTATGATCTAACGCTATTTTCTGACGGCTTTCGCCCTCGACCGTTAGGTGTTGGTTATTTTTGATGTGGCTGAACTGGTCGTTATCCACTGTCAGGTGTTTATCGTGTTTGATGTGTGTGGTGGCATCATTAAGCACTAGCGCTTCATAGTCTTTTTGCGCATGCAGGTAGATTTTCTCTTGCCCTGCTTGGTCTTCAAAACTCAGCTCATTAAAGCCTTCACCTTGATGGGTTTCACTGCGCAGTACGGTTTTGGTTTTGTTATCTGGCAGTGTGTAGGGCGCTTTATTGGTGGCGTGATAAGCGCGGCCTGTGACGATAGGTTGATCCGGATCACCATTTAAAAAATCGACAATCACTTCATGGCCAATTCTTGGGATAGCCATCATGCCATATTGGCTACCCGCCCAACCTTGCGACACCCTCACCCAACATGAACTGTGTTCATTGCCGTTGGAATATCTGTCCCATGGGAAATGCAGTTTAACTCGGCCATACTCGTCGCAGAAGATCTCTTCGCCATCGGGGCCAACCACGTGGGCGATGCATGGGCCATCCACTTGCGGCTTGATGTGTGGTGTTGCGCGCCACGTTACATCGGCCGGGATCAAGGCAAATTGGTTACTGTAGGTTGTTGCACCGCTACCGCCAGACTCTTCTAATGCTTGCGGCTGCCGGCCTTGATGGTTTACTTGCACCACAACCCAATCTCGGTTCGCGCTGTCGTCTAAATGCTCGACCAAATCAAACAGGGTTCCGGCTTGCAAACGCGCTTCATTGCTTTGACCTTGTGCAGTACGCGCCTGCCTTCTTAGGTACTCTAAACGAATTTGGTTAAACGCTTTACCGCTCTCATCGTCTTTAAATCGACCCGGGAAATCAAAATGTTCATAGTGGGTCTGCTGGTAATCCATCGCGGTGCCGAGTGCACTTTGCTTAAAACCGTAAGTCGGTTTTTTAAAGCTGTAATCCGCCAATTGGCTTTCCGCCACTTGCGATTGCGTGTGGCTGATTAAGTTGGAAATGTAAGGCGTGTCAGCGATACCACCGGACAGCACATTGTAAGGGATCGGCGTATCAAGCTTCGTTAAGCTTTGACTGTCGTCACTGAAAAAGAGAGTGTGTTTACCTTCTTCATGAATAAGGTGATAGACCAAGCCCTCTTCGGCGGCTAAGCGGTGTAAAAAGTGGATATCGGTTTCACGGTACTGTACGCAGAATTCGCGCTGAACAGATTCTCGTTTGAGCGAGAAGGCATAGTCGTCAATGCCCATCTCTTGCAGCACAATGGAAAGAATTTCAGGTACGGTTTTAAGCTGGAAGATGCGGCTATTTTGGCGCAGCGACAAGCGCTCTAATGCAGGTACCAAAGTGAGTGAGTAAAAGGTGTGATGATGACCAATATCGCCTTTACTGAACTGGCGCACGATGCCATGCACGCGCTGCACCACGCTACCATTCCGGAAAACCGTTAGCTGAGCTGTTTTGTCGACGACCTCGGCTGCACTCAAAATAGATTGACGGCTTGCGAGCTCAATGTGGTAACGAAACCCATAACAAGGCTCGCCATTGGCCAGCGCACTCTCCGATAAGGATTCTTGTCCTTGGTATTCTCGCACCACAAATGCATCGTCGGCGAGCCCGTCAACCTTTAACGTAAAATTCAGCGTGGCCATCTTCCATCCTCTTTACATTAGAAACAGCAAAGCCTTAAGCAAGTCACACTCATTGAATGTACTTTGCTTAAGGCTAAAAAAGGTGGCTGGCCGGATTGGCTTTGCTTACGCAACATCAGCCAGCCACCCAAATCAAAGCTTACGCTTCTACTGGTTTGCGCCAGTCATCTGAACCTGAAGTACCCGCGTTCACGTGATCCCACAGGATTTTACGGTAAGACATAGAAACCGTAACGTTTTGCGTGAAGTCGCCGTTCGCAGGATCTTGGCAGTGTGGCATTTCGCAGTGAATATCGA